>VGSO01000152.1 GCA_016874945.1 Deltaproteobacteria bacterium | reverse complement strand
CGAAAAAACTGGCCCTCACCGCCTGTATGCGCAAACTCGTGCTCATCCTCAACGCCATGGTGAAAAACAATCAACCCTGGAATCAATTTGTCACCCAGGTACCTTGACTTGTAAGACAGTCGCTACATTTCAACCTGAAAGGGAAAAGGATGTTTAACTTTTCCCTTTTTCTTTTTCTTCTGAGGGAATCTCCCCCACCGGCTTGGGCTTCAGGGTGATGTCCCGGGTGAACTCCAGGCAGTGTTGGCCGTCGAAGGAAAACTTTTTCACGCAGTCTCCCCGCCAGGCGCACACCACGCAGATGCTGGGCTCCTGGAAATCCGGCTTGCGCTCCATTGGTCAAACTCCCACGTAGCGCCGGGGATTGGCGGTCCCCAGGGCGCAGTAAATTTCATAGCTGATGGTTTGGCCCCAGCCCGCCAGGTCGTCGGCGGTGAGGCGGGCGTCCCCGTCGGCGCCTAAAATGGTTACCCGGTCCCCTTCCTTCACCCCGGGGATGTGGGTCACTTCCACCATGATGAGGTTCATGCACACCCGACCCCGGATGGGCGCCCGGCGTCCCTGGATCAAGACCTCGCCTTTATTGGACAATTGGCGGAGGTAACCGTTGCAATATCCAATGGGCAAAATGGCCAGGTCGCACCAGTCCGCGGTGGTGTAGGTGCAGCCGTAGCTGATGCTGCTCTCCGGGGGCAGACGCTTGAGCTGGAGCACCTGGGTGGTGACGGACATCACCGGCCGGAGCTCCACCGGCGGCGGCCGATGAGGGTGGGCCGGCGAGCCGTAGAGCATGATCCCTGGCCGCACCAGGGCAAAATGGGCCTCCGGCATCTCCCCCAACGCGGCGCTGTTGGCGATGTGGCTCAGGGGCAGCTTCCAGCCCCGCTGCCGGGCCTCCCCGAGGAGGGTGGTGAAGTCCTGGAGTTGTCTGCGAGTGTAGGTTTTATCTTCAATCTCCGCCATCGCCAGATGGGAAATCAGACCCTGGACTTCCAGGTGGCGGTAATTTTTAAGCTCCTCCAGGAAGGGGAGCACGTCCTGGGGCAGCAATCCCAGCCGTCCCATGCCGGTGTCCACCTTGAGGTGGACCCGGGCCTTCCTGCCCTGGGCCTGGGCCGCGGCCTCCATGGCTTGAGCCACGTCTTTCCGAAACAGGGCGACTTCCATATAGGCGCCCACCGCGCTCTCCGCTTCTTTCGGGAGAATCCCCAGCAGGAGCAGCAACGGTAAAGCCAGGCCGGACCGGCGCAAGGTGAGGCCCTCATCCAGGGAACCCACTCCCAGGTAGTCCGCGCCCGCGGCCACCAGTTTCCGGGCCACCGGGACCAGGCCATGTCCGTAAGCGTCGGCCTTGACCACGCCCAGCAGCTTGACCTGGGGGGTGCATAGCCGGCGCAGGCTCCGGTAATTATAGTCCAGCGCCGCCAAGTCAATTAGAAGGTCAACCATGGAGGTTACCATCATAGTCGCGGCCCCCTGCCCCCACAATAATACGGTCTTCGGTCCCGGGTCCTCGGTCTTCGTTAAAATCCTTAAGGATTACCAATACATAAATGTTAGATTTATTCCGGTTGAAATTAGGTTTTACGGTATTCTGAAGGAATCTTGCCCGCCGCCTCTATCACCTGGCGTTCCAGGTTTTGTTTGTGTTCCCGGAGAATCTCTTGAAGGCGGGGATTGCTCAGGGCCAGGATTTGTACGGCAAACACCGCGGCGTTCCTGGCCCCCGCCGAACCCAAAGCCATGGTGGCCACCGGCACCCCTGCAGGCATCTGCACCGTAGAGAGCAGACTGTCCAACCCCTGGAGAGAGGAGGAGGCCATGGGCACGCCGATAACCGGCAGGGTGGTCTCCGCAGCCAGGACTCCGGCCAGGTGGGCCGCGGCGCCGGCCGCGGCAATGATCACCTTCAGCCCCCGGCCCGGGGCCTCTCGGGCGTAAGTCTGCACCAACCGGGGGGCCCGGTGGGCCGAAGCCACGGTCACTTCAAATCCCACCCCCCAATCCTTCAGGAGCGCCGCGGCGGGCTCCACACTGGGCCAATCCGAGGCGCTGCCCAGGACAATGCCCACTTCTGCTGTCATATGCGTCTCCTATGGGGGGAGGGGGGGAAAGGGCGTCCGCCCTTCACCCCCTCCCCCCGCATCACTCAAATCAATACCAACCAGCCAAAGTCAACACTGCGTCGGCGTAAGCATCGGAGTGGTTATACCGCAGCACCGCCCGGCGCCAGGTGGTCCGATTGTGGCGTTGGAAGCCGCTCTTATTGAGGTAGCAGGCGATACTGAAAATGGCGTCGTCGTGGGTGAACAGGTCGATGCGGCCGTCGCCGTCGCCGTCGGCCCCACAGTTTTTCAAGCTGGAAGGCAGAAACTGGCAGTACCCCATGGCCCCGGCCCAGGAGCCTTTTAAAGAGTAGGGATCAACCCGCTGCCGGTGGCAGTATTCCAGGTACACTTGCAGTTCCCGGCGGGCCCAGGCCGCCTTTTTCCGCAGCCGGTCCTTTAATCGGGAGGGCAGATCCAACTCCCGGATGATTTCCGGGCTGTCCATGACGGAAAGGGAGGCGAAGACGTTGAAGACCGAATATTTTCCGGTGGTGTTACCCAGGCCGCTTTCCACCGTGAGAATGGCCGTGATGACCTCCGGGGTCACCCCGTACTGGCTCTCGGCCCGGCGCAGGGTCGGCCGGTGTTCCTGTATGTAGGCCCGCCCTTGGGCCGCCACCTGGGGGGTGAGGAACTGCCGGTAAATGTCCCGGGGCTCTTTTTTAAGATAGGCGATTTTCCGCACCACATCGGGGAGGAAGGTGTTGCGGGGATCGGCGAAGGTTTTGCGGACGAATTCCCGGTCCAGCCCCTGGCGCACCAGGTGAGATTTGAGTTCCACGTAGGCCACCGGCGGGGGGTCGGCGAACAACGGCATACTGCCGGCCGCGACCCACCCCAGGACCCCCAGCACTACCCCCAGGAATCGCCCCAAAGTCATAGTTTCTCCCCCGTATTAATGGAAAAAAACTACCTTGTTTAGGCATTTTTGTCAAGGCGGGAGCGAGCACTTGAGTGATGAGGGGGTCTCCGCGCCCGGCGAACCTTGCTCCAAGCGAGGATCTTGCTACAAGCCATTTCAAAATCTGGGCTTTATTCACCTAGAGCATCCAAGTCTAATACCGTTTCCGGTTTTCGGTTAGGAAAACCTGTAATACCAACAAGTTACAAATTGTATTTGTTGCATTTGAAAGGGAATCAAGCATAACAGGGGCGGACCCCTTTCCCGCTAAAAAAAACCGGGGCGGCGAGACTCATTCTCGCCGCCCCGGTTGGTGGCTCTCCCACCGATCTTATCAGCCGGAAGGAGGTCCGTAATAAGGCTGCGGTTGCGGCTGATAATAGCCATGGGGTTGCGGCTGCGGCTGTTGCTGATAGTAATAACCCTGTGACTGCGACTGACCGGGTAAGGGGTTGTTTCGCCCGTAGACCTCTCCGGCCACACCACCCGTCGCGGCTCCCAGCAACGCGCCGATAGCCGCCCCTCTCCAGGGGTTATTGTGATTGATGGCTGCTCCCAGGCCGGCTCCCATGGCCGCGCCCAGACCGGCGCCCGTGTATAAATAAGGATTATAAGGCTGTGTGGCGCATCCCGCCAACAGACTCGAGGCCAGCAAGATTAACATTACCGGCCGCGTTAGGCGACGCCATCCCCGAAACCTTTGCCGTCCGTTCACCACTCATCCCTCCCCGAAGGATTGCTCAGTTCCCTTTGATTATTTTGACCCCCCCCGGCAGAAAACGTTAAGCAGGGCAGGGGGAATATATCGGGGGAGGCGCGACCGAAGGCAGTGACCCGGGCTTCCCGCTGGGGCGCCCCCTTTCCTTAAACTGCCCAATCCAACTTTTTATACCAGATTGCAGTCAAAGGGTGGCACAGGCTTTCCAGCCTGTGCCGGCGCAGGCTTAAACTGCCCAACCCAACCTTTTATACGGTTTTCGGTTTTCGGTAAAGATAATTACGGATTATCAATAAGTTACAGATTAAGTTCGTTGCACTTGAAAGAGAAAATGGTATTAAAGGAAGCAAGTCCATACGGGGCTATTCCATGTCCGGCCCGGCCCAGGGCCTTCCTTATCACTGGACGGATCATTGGAAAAGTGGTGGGGAGAGGTCAGAGATAAAAAACCTTTCAATAAATTACAAAAACCTTATAATGGGTCTTGAGAGGAAAATAAAAATAAGGAGCGGGTTATGGTGTTGAAAAGCAAAGACCGCTGGAGTTTGTTTCCCGCCGCCATGGGATTATTCCTCCTGGTGGCTATGGGGACCGGGCTCGCCGCCCCGAGTTGGGCCCTACCTCTCAATTCCGATCCCCCGGGCAGCCCGGTGCGCCTGGTGTTCATTCATCATTCCGTGGGGCAGGATTGGCTGACCGATGTCATCGGCAACTTGATCGGGGAACTGAACGATAACAACTATTACGTTACCGACACCAATTACGGCTGGGGACCGGAAGCGCAGGATTTGGGGTGGGGCAACATCGGTGATCACACCGACACCGGCCATTGGTATAACTGGTTCTTGGGTTCCCGCCGCGATATTTACCTCCCGGAGTTGTATGACAATCTTCACTTAACCCCGGATGTAGGCGCCAACTCCATTCCCCGGCCGGACGGCCCCAACACGGTCATCATGTTTAAATCGTGCTATCCCAACTCCGGCGGCATCTCCGGCAATCCCGGTGACCCCCCCCGGCAGAGCAGCGCCGAGAACCCCAATCCCCTTTGGGGGGCCGACTCCGGCAACCAGGAAGCGAATACCGTGGGCAACATCAAGGGCCTCTACCGGGATTTGCTCCAATACTTCGCCACCCGCCAGGACAAGCTGTTTATTCTCATCACCCCCCCGCCGGTTACTCCGGGGCAGCAGTCCGTCGACGGCTCCTCGGCCCGAGCCCGCGCCATCAACAACTGGCTGGTGCGCCACTGGCTGGAGGGCTATCCCCATAACAACGTGGCCGTGTTCGATTATTTTAATGTCCTCACTTCCAACGGCGGCAACCCCAACACCAACGACCTGGGAAGCGCCACCGGCAACCATCATCGGCTCCGTCAGGCGCAGGTGGAGCACGTCACCGGCAGAAACTATAATTTTACGGCTTATCGCAGCTATGACAGCCATCCCACCGCCGCCGGGCACCGGAAGGCTGCGGGGGAGTACGCGCCGCTGCTCAACGTGGTTTACCACGCCTGGCAAGGGGACGGCGGCCGCCCCTGGTTCATGGGGCGGAGCCCCAATTCCCAACCGGCGCAGAGCCTTTTACTTGACTGAATTTCAAACAGCAAAACGGGCGGGCTTTAGGGCCTGGGGTTCATCGCCTCAGGCCCTAATTGTTTCCCAGTTCCTTGATGACCCGCGGCCAAATTTGCCCCGCGGGACCGGGCAGGAAGTAATCGGTGACGCTACGGGTGAGGCTGGTGGGTTCCAGGTTGTTTTCCACGATGACCGCCCCGAGGTCCTTGGCGATGAAAGGGAGGTAGCTTGCCGGGGCCACTTCTCCGGAGGCGCCGATGACCAGCAGCAGGTCACACTCCCGGGCCAGCTCTTCGGCATCCTCCTGGGCCCCCGCGGGAATCTGCTCCCCGAAAAAGACCACTGCCGGCCGGATAAGCCCGCCGCAATGGCAGTAAAGGGGCGTTCGGCTGAAATCCAGGGTCTCCCGGGGGTGATAACCTTTGCACGTGTGGCAGATGAAGCGAAAAGCGTTCCCATGGTACTCCACTACCCTTTTAGACCCCGCGCCCTGGTGGAGGTTGTCCACGTTCTGGGTGATGACCCCCAGGAGATGGCCCCGGGCCTCCAACTCCGCCAGGGCGTAGTGGGCCGGGTTGGGCCGGGCCCGGGTGAGGGTGTCGTCCAATTCTTTGAGCAGGACCCAGACCTTGGCCGGGTTGGCCAGGAAGGCCCGGATATGGGCGTATTCCATGGGATCGAAGCGGGACCACAGGCCCCCGGGGCTGCGGAAATCCGGGATGCCCGACTCTACGGAAATGCCGGCGCCGGTGAAAGCCGCGGCCCGGCGGCGCACCCGGAGCAGTTCGGCCAGTTGGCGAGGTTCAATAACTTTCATGTTCTTTAATTTTACCGAAGACCGAAGACCGAAGACCGAAGACCATTTTCTAACCCCGGCGCAGTTTGATGCTGCTGCGGATATCCCTGCTCCCCAGCCAGATGAGCATGGCCGCGAAGATATAGCGCAGGTTCGCCTCGGACAGCATATGGGCCAGGGTCCCCCCCAGGTACGTTCCCACGATAATTCCGCCAATCAGGCCCGGTACGATTCTGGTCACCACGTTCCCCAGACCCCAGTGGGTGAAGGCGCCCATGGCCCCCGCGGGGACCATGGCCAGCAGCGACGTCCCCTGCGCCATGTGCTGGTTGTGCCCCACCACCAGCACCAGGGCCGGGATCATGATGGCGCCGCCGCCCACCCCCATCATGCCCGCAAAAAACCCGGACACCACCCCGCTCCCCAAAAGCGCGGCAATTTTGACCCAGCCGCTCGCGGGATGGGAAAACTGGGCATAGTAAGGCTTGCTGAGGAGGAGCAGGGAAACCAGGATCACAAAAACGCCGAAAGCCCTTTTCAACTGCCACTCCGGCAGGGAGTTGGCGTACTGCGCCCCGAAACGGGCGGTGATGATGGCCGTGGCCGCCAACAGCACCGCGGCTGCCGGGTCCACGGAACCTTTCAGGTAATAAGTCGCCGCCCCGGTCGAGCCGGTGAACACCAGGGCCATGAGGCTGGTGCCGTGGGCCTGTTTCTGGATCAACTGAAAGAAGCGCACCATCAGGGGGATCATGATCACTCCCCCGCCCAAGCCCACCAAACCCCCAAAGGCCCCGGCTAAAAGCCCGATAATAAAGCTCAGCAAATGTTTCTTCCTTCCGATATCCGGAGTATTCCCCGAGGTTGACTTCAGCTTACCCGGTCCTTAACTTTTTTGGCGTCGTCGTTTGAGCCTATCGCCGGCTCCAGATATTAAAACCCCTTGATAATTCAAGGGGTTTTTTTGAGGCCATACTTCCCGCCCTCCACCCCGGGCAA
>VGSO01000151.1 GCA_016874945.1 Deltaproteobacteria bacterium | reverse complement strand
CACAACGGCCTCACTCCTGCGGCCTTCGTGATGGTGAAGATCGAGAAGGGCGACTTCAAGCTGCTGGATTGATATAAGAGCGGTTCAGCGGTTTGGCGGTTTAGCGGTTAAACAGCGCTTAGGCCTTCGATACTTGCTAACCCGCCGACCCGCCGAACCGCTAAACCGCTAAATGTGGGTGGGGGGAAAAATGGCCAAGATTTACAAGGATCTGTTGGTCTGGAATAAAGCCATGAACTAGAGCCTCTTGCAAAAGTCATGGCCAAAAGCGGAATCAACGATATTGGGTCGGTTCCCTCCCCCTAGCCCCCTCCCCCAGTGGGGAGGGGGAATAGAAGCCGGGACCGGTTTTGCTAAATTTTTGCAAGAGCCTCCTAGTTAAAGAAATTTATCTTGTCACCCAAAGGTTCCCCAAGGAAGAAATTTTCGGCCTGACCGCCCAACTTCGCCGGGCGGCAGTATCAATACCCAGCAATATCGCCGAAGGACGGGGAAGGGCTACCAAAGGAGAATTTAAACAATTTTTGGGCAACGCCAGGGGGTCATTGGGGGAAGTGGAAACTCAAGTCAGTATCGCCCGTAGCCTCGATTACCTGTCCGAAGCCGATGCCAATCTCATGTTACCTCTTTTGGAAGATTTAGGCCGATCTTTGAATGCACTTATATCTTCGGTTAGGCAGAATTAGCGATTGGCGTTTTGGCGGCTTACTGGGTTAGCATTTAGCCAAGCAGCAAACCGCCAAACCGCTAACTGCTAAACCGCCAAACCGCTGAACCGCCAAACCGCTCTATGGACATCTTCGCCCCGCTCCTCCAATACCTTATCTCCGGCCTGACCAACGGCGCCATTTACGCCCTCATCGCCCTGGGTTTCGGCATCATTTACAACGCCACCACCATCATCAACTTCGCCCAGGGGGAGATGGTGATGCTGGGGGCCATGGCGGCCATCAGCTTTTACCATCTGCACCCCTCGCTGCCCCTGGCCTTTGCCGCGGGCATGGGGGTGGTGACGGTGGTGGGGGTGGTCTTTGAACGCCTGGCCCTGCGCCCCGTTAAAGACCCCAGCCCCATCACCCTCATCATCATCACCGTGGGCGGCGCGGTCTTTATCAAAGGGGCGGCCATGATGCTGTGGGGCAAAGACGCTTACCCCTTGCCGCCTTTCACCGGGAATGTGCCCATCTATCTGGGCACGGCCACGGTGCTTCCTCAGAACCTCTGGGTCATGGGCCTCACCGCGGCTCTGGTGCTGGCCCTGGAGGCCTTTTTCCGCCTCACCCTGGCGGGGAAAGCCATGCGGGCCTGCGCCTACAATAACCGGGCCGCCCGCCTTATGGGCATCTCCGCCGGGCGCATGGTCCAGCTTTCCTTCGGCCTGGCCGCGGCCCTGGGGGCCGGGGCCGGCATCCTCATCGCCCCCTTGACCCTGGGCGTTTATGACATGGGCCTGATGCTGGGCCTCAAAGGCTTTTCCGCGGCCATCATCGGCGGCCTGGGGAGTCTCCTGGGCGGTGTCCTGGGGGGCCTGGTCCTGGGAGTGGCCGAATCCCTGGCCACAGGGTTCATTTCCTCCGGCTACCGGGACGCGGTGGCCTTTTTGCTGCTGCTCCTGGTCTTGTTCCTGCGCCCCCAGGGTCTGATGGGCGGGGGGAAGTAGGGAGCAGGTTTCAGGGGTCAGGGGTCAGGGGTCAGGTTTTAGGTTCTGGGTTTTAGGTTTTTCTCGTTCCCAAGCTCCTGCTTGGGAACGCCATTATTTGCCGAAGCCCCTGCTTCGGCGCCATGGGAGATGCTTTGGGAGAAGGTTTCATCCGGAGGCTGTTCAACCGCTGGACCTTGTTTGCCGCCATGGCGGCCCTGGTGGCTGTGGTCCTGGAGAATAACTATTACCTGAGCCTCCTCAATTTTATCGGCATCCACGCCATCCTGGTGGTGGGGCTGAACCTGCTCATGGGCTACGGCGGCCAGATCTCCCTGGGGCACGCGGCCTTTTTCGGCCTGGGCGCCTACACCTCCGGCATTCTCACCGCCTCCTACGGCGTCAACCCCTGGCTGGCCCTGATCGCGGGGCTGATCGTCTGCGGGATTGCCGCCTTTCTCATCGGCGTCCCGGCGTTGAAGCTCCACGGCTATTACCTGGCCATGGCCACCCTGGGCTTCGGCATTATCGTGTATATCGTTCTCAACGAAGCTCTGCCCTGGACCGGCGGCCCGTCAGGCCTGTCGGGGATCCCGTCCCTATCCCTGGGCGGCCTTAAGCTGGACACCCCCTGGCGCCTTTATTTCCTTATCTGGCTTACCGTTTGGGCCATTTTGCTCATCAGCGCCAACCTGGTGGACTCCCGCACCGGCCGGGCGCTGAGGGCGCTGCACGACAGCGAGGCCGCGGCCCGGTCCCTGGGGGTGGACACGGCCCGGCTGAAACTCCAGGTCTTTATCTGGAGCGCCCTGTACGCTTCATTAGCCGGAAGCCTCTATGCCCACACCTTGAATTTCGTCGCGCCCGCGTCCTTCGGGTTCATGTTCTCCATCAAGCTGGTGACCATGGTGGTCCTGGGGGGCATGGCCTCCATCTGGGGCTCGCTCCTGGGGGCCGCGGTGCTCACGGTGCTCCCGGAGTTGCTGGCGGTGTTCCATGACTATGAAACCATCGTCTTCGGCGCCATCCTCATGGTGGTGATGATCTTCCTGCCCCGGGGACTGGTGCGGGGGATCTTGGATTTGCGGGAGTTGCGGAAATACAAGAGAGAAGGTGTCAGGTAGCAGGTTTCAGGTTTTAGGGAATAACATCCCTTTTCCTAAAACCTGACACCTGAAACCTGATTATCCCAGCAGCGTTGCGTGAACAAGTTATGCTTTTGGACTTGCAAGGAATCAGCCTCTCCTTTGGCGGCGTCCAGGCGCTGGATGATGTGAGCCTGAGCGTGCCGTCAGGCGCTATCAAGGCCGTCATCGGCCCCAACGGCGCGGGCAAGACCACGCTCTTCAATTTGGTGAGCGGATTTCTCCAGCCCCAGGAAGGCCGGATTTTTTTTAAGGGGGAAGAAATACAGGGCCAGCCGGCCCATGTTTTGGCGGCCCGGGGCATCGGCCGCACCTTTCAGTTGGTGCAGCTCTTCGACCACATGACGGTGCTGGAAAACGTCATGGTGGGCTGCCATCGCCGGGGCCGGGCGGGGCTGCTGGCCGGGGCGCTGCGCCTGCCCTGGACCTTTCCGGAGGAGAAAGATATCCGCCGCTGGGCCTGGGAGGCCCTGGAATTCGTGGGGCTAACCAACCGCGCCCACCACTTCGCCGCGGTCCTGCCCCTGGGCCTGAAACGGTTATTGGAAATTGCCCGGGCCCTGGCGGCCCAGCCCACTATTCTATTATTGGACGAACCGGCTTCCGGACTGGATGCGGTGGAAACGGAGCGCCTCCGGGACATGATCCTGGCCCTCCGGGACCAGGGCATCACCATTTTGTTGGTGGAACACGACATGAGCCTCACCATGGACGTGGCGGAGGAGATCGCGGTGCTCAATTACGGAAGGTTAATCGCCGACGGCCCCCCCCGGGCCATTCAGAAGCATCCGGAAGTAATCGCGGCGTATTTAGGGACGGATTGGCAGGCTTAAAGACCGTTTTCGGTTTTCAGTTTTCGGTTTTCGGGTAAGAGAATTAAATGCTCAAAATCCGCAACCTCCATGCCTTTTATGGCTCGGTTTTAGCCCTGAGCGGGGTGACCTGCCATGTCCGCGAAGGCGAGGTCGTGGCTTTAATCGGAGCTAATGGGGCGGGGAAGTCCACTTTGCTCAACGCCATCTGCGGGCTGGTGCGCACCCAGGGAGAGGTTAAGTTTCAGGGGAAAAACGTCGCCGGCCTGGCCCCGGAAGATATTGTCGCTCTCGGTATCTCCCAGGTGCCCGAAGGCCGCCAGCTCTTTGCGCCCATGACCGTGGCCGAAAACCTGGAACTGGGAGCCTATCTCCGCTTCCGCCGGGGCCATAAAAAAGAAATCGCCCAGGACCTGGAGCACGCCTACGGCCTGTTTCCCCGGCTGAAAGAGAGATTGAGCCAAAAAGCCGGCACCTTGAGCGGCGGCGAGCAACAGATGCTGGCCATCGCCCGGGCCTTGATGGCCCGCCCCCGGCTGCTCCTCCTGGACGAGCCCTCCCTGGGTCTGGCCCCCATCGTGGTGGAAGATATTCTCTCCACCCTGGCCCGCCTCCGGGACGAGGGCCTCACCGTATTGCTGGTGGAGCAAAACGCCCGGGCCGCCCTGAAAATCGCCGACCGGGCCTACGTCCTGGAAACGGGCCGGATTATTTTGAGCGGCGCCGCCCAGGACCTGCTCCAGGACCGCCAGGTGACCCGGGCTTATCTGGGCAAGGATTATAAGGAATTTACCGAAGGCCGATAAAGACTGTTTTCTGTTTTCTGTTTTCTGTTTTTTTGTTCTTGTGTCTTTGCGTCTTTGCGTGAAATAAAGGGAGGTAAGAGCCATGCGCCATCCCGAATTCGAGGCCATGCCCCGGGAAGAGTTGGAGCTGCTCCAATTGGAGCGCCTCCAGAGCACCCTCACCCGGGCCTACCGACAGGTGAAGTTCTACCGCGGCCAGTTTGACCGCCTGGGCCTCCCCCTGGACGCCATCCGGGACCTGAAGGACCTGGCCCGGCTCCCCTTCACCACCCGGGAGGATCTCTCGGAAAATTACCCCTACGGCCTCTTTGCCGTCCCCCTCCGGGACATCGTGCGGATTCTCTCCTCCCCCGGCACCACGGAAAAGCCCCTGGTGGTGGGCTACGCCTCCCAGGACGTGAAACTTTGGCTGGAACTCCTGGCCCGCCTTTACACCGCCTCCGGGGTGACCCGGGACGACATCGTCCAGCTCGTCCTGCCGCCGGGGTTAGCCAACTGGCGCCGGGACCTCCAGGCCGGGGCCGAAAACCTGGGGGCCTCCGTCATCCCCGCGGCCACTCTCAATTTCGCCAAGGAGCTCATGGTGATGCGGGACTACAAGACCTCGGTCCTGGTCACCACCCCGCCCCTGGCCCGGCATCTCCTCACGGTCATGGCCCGCATGGAACTCTCCCCCGGGGAGCTTAGCGTGAAACAGGCCCTGCTGGTGGCCGCGCCCTTGACTTCGGAGGCCCGCCAGGAAATTGAAGCGGGCTTCCAGGTTAAAATTGCCCGGGCCTACGGCATCACCGAGGTCATGGGCCCGGGGCTGGCCTTCACCTGCGGGGCCGACGGGGGGCTGCACTTTTCCGAAGACCATTTTTACCCGGAAATCATCGACCCGGAATCGGGCGCCCCCCTGCCCCCGGGGGCCCCGGGCGAGTTGGTCATCACCACCTTGAGCACCGTGGCCTTTCCCCTGGTGCGCTTCCGTAGCGGCGACCTTACTTCCGTGATGACCGAGCCGTGTTCCTGCGGCCGGACGCTGACCCGCCTGTCGGGCATCCAGGGCCGGGTGGACGCCATTTTTTCCGTGGGCGGCATCAAGGTCCACCCCGACCAGGTGGGCTTGCTGCTCACCGAAGCCCTCCAAAGTCACCCGCCCCGCTACACCTGGCGGGTGACCACGGAAGAGGGTCTGGAGCTTCTGGACATTGAACTTGCCGTGGAAGAGGCATTTTTCTCCGATGAAATCAAGGCCCTGGAGTGCCTCTGCCGCCAGGCCCGCCGGCATTTGCAAGATCATTTGGGGGTCAATGCGCGGATAACCTTGAAGGAATGGGAAATCCCATGTAGTAGTGACTAATTCGCATATCAAGAAAGAATACTTTCCCCGCGCATAACCACGAAAGCGAACCCAGAATTTAAGAGAGGGGAAAAAAAATAGGGTTCCATTTTGATGAAAAGTATTTATTATGAAACATTCTCTTTCCTAAATTCTCTTTTGACAAACTTTTGACCAAAATATTTTAATCAGGAGGATGAAAATGACCGTTATTCGCAGAATCGTAATCTTTGCCATGGTCTTAACTTTATTTAGCGCCGTCTATGGTTGGGCCGCGGAACCCATCAAGCTGGGCTCGGTGCTGCGCCTGTCCGCGGGCGCGGAGCACGGCATCCCCTCCAAAAGGGGGGTGGAACTGGCGGTGGAGGAAGTCAATAAGGCCGGGGGCATCAACGGCCGCAAGGTGGAGGTGATCTTCGAAGACGAAAAGGACTCTCCCGCCACCTGCGTCAACGCGGTGCAGAAGCTTATCAACGTGGATAAAGTGGTGGCCCTCATCGGGCCCATGACCTCCGGCGGGGTCCTGGCCGCGGGACCCACCGCGGAAGCCGCCAAAAAGCTGTGCATCACCCCCACCGCCACTTCCCCCAAGGTGAGCGGCATGGGCGAATTCGTCTCCCGGGCCTGTTCCCGCATCGACCAGCAGTCCCGGGAACTGACGGATTACGTGGCCAAGACCTGGAAGCCCAAATCCGTAGGCATCCTGTTTTCCAACGAACCCTACGGCAAGGGCTGCTCCGAGCTGTTCGGCAAGGACTTTGAAAAACTGGGCATCAAGGTGGTGGCCAACGAGTCCTTCATGCGGGGGGCCCGGGACTTCAAGGCCCAGCTTACCACGATCAAGTCCCTGAACCCGGACATCCTGTTCATTCCCGGCTATACCCAGGAGACCGCGCCGGCCGCGGCCCAAGCCCGGCAGTTGGGCATGAACCAGAAGATCCTGGGGGTCTATGGCGACATGGATGAGGTCTATATCCAGTTGGCCGGCAAGGCCGCGGAAGGCCACGTCATTGCCAGCGAATATGACGTGGACTACAACACCCCGAAAAACCAGGAATTCAAGAAGCGCTACTTTGAACTGGCCAAGAAGCACAACGACCCGGTGAACATCATGTTCGCGGCCCTCACCTACGACTCCACCGGCATGGTCCTGGCGGGCATGCAGAAATACGGCCCCGACAGCGAGGGAATAAAAAAGTTCCTCAAGGAAATGAAGGATTACGACGGAGTCACCGGCAAACTCTCCTTTGACCAGAAAAACGACTGCGTCAAAAGCGCCCTCTATATCCTGGAGGTTCAAAACGGCAAGTGGGTGAAGGTCAAGTGAGAGTTTGGAGTTTTTAGTTTTCAGTTTTCGGTTTTTGGCCAAAGAGAGTGG
>VGSO01000150.1 GCA_016874945.1 Deltaproteobacteria bacterium | reverse complement strand
CACTTCCGCGCCCGCGCCCCGAAATCGCAGCAGCGGATACCATAATTCCAATTCCTGATAAAGGTCTTCCGCCAGGATGGCGATGCGCTTGCCTTGGAGCAACATTTAATTCCCCTGAATATAATTCATTAGGTTCTGGACTTCTCGAAGGAATTTATCAAAGGATGGGCATCGACCTTTAGTGAGTTCAAAATCTATTTGAGTTGCCAGTGCCGGCTGGTCGTCCACTTCTAGATATCTCCTTCTATGCCTCATATTTTGGCTAAGTCGTTCTTTTGAACCCCGTATGCTTTCAGGATTTTGGGGAGCAACGGCATCTTGCTTGATACCACATACCCCCCGCAAAGACTCTTTGCCCCCAAGGAACCATCCTTCCATTTCAATATTTGCTAAAACCACTGCCACCGGCAAATGTGTTGTTTTTCTGCATCGTTCTATGAGTTGCGGTGCAAGGGTAGCCGGGCAATCATCATCAGCATCCAAAAGTAATAATATTGCTCCAATATTGCCGCGGTCGTTGACCCCCTGATTGATTGCCCGCTCCAATTGGCCCTCTTGGACGACTTTATTACGCTTAACCCGGAATGGCCTGACAATCTGAATATCAAAGGCATGCATTTGATCACGAATTCTGCGCAACAAGATAGGCACAGATTCGACTTCTGCTTGGCCTTCAACTATGGGGAGGATTGCCGAATTCATTTTAAAACCTACTTTGAGACTAAAATAAGCTCGATTGCTTGGCTGATTCTTCTTTAGCCGTCTCAATGTCAGGGGTTAGTTCACCTGAACGTAAGAGTTCCCCAGGAGTATATAAATGTTTGCGGATTGCTTCCCGGCTGGATTGAGACAGCGGAGCGATGAGGGTACTGTAATTATCCATTGTCACTATTTTTATTTGGGAGTCTTGAAGGTATTTATAATCCAAGATATCCGGGCTATGCGTGGTTATCAAAACCTGTCTTTCGTTTGCGGCGTCCATGAGCACTTCAATGATTAATTCCGTAACTGCTGGATGCACAGTCGCCTCAGGCTCCTCAATAGCAATGACAGTGTGACTCCCGGGTTGATAAACGGCCAAAAGTAAGCCCAGGATACGCAATGTCCCATCCGACATATTTAGTGCCTCAAAAGTCCATGGATATTTAGTACCGACGTCCTGCTTTATTTGAATCGTCTCCATTTGCCCCACAGCATGATATTCAACTTTTCTAATACCTTGCACTACTTTTGAGAGTAGGCTGCAAATACGGTCATATTGCCAAGCCAATTGTTCATCTTTCTTAAGACGCCGAAGGATAGCAGCAGCGTTGCTACCATCACGATTGAGGTAATCCCCAGGGTCTGATTTTTGTAACTCTCGCAATTCTTTCGGAATTATAGAATAGAACCTCATAGAAGTAAGAAAATCGTAAACGGGGCGGAATTCGTCAGTGGCGGAGGCAGCATATAAACCGAGTCGATCTAAGGATACTTTCGGCCTGATGCCAGGTATCTCTTTTACGAATTCACCTTCCTTAATTTCAAATTCATGCTCTTTCAAGAGGCCCCGCACTTGGCAGCGCTCAAAAGCCACCGTAAATTTCTTCTCAAACTTGGCAGCAATTTTAAAGGAATAGGAGGCCGATAAATTGTCTTCTAAGTACATGATGATGCTGATTTCTATATCAGTGGGGTGACCGGCGGAGCGACGCCGTACAGCACCTATTCCACCCCGATCCCGAAATGCAGATTCTAAAGAATCGGCGAGGCAATCCTTCACAAATGCCAAGGCATCAATGAAATTGCTCTTTCCTGAGCCATTAGGTCCAACTAAAACGGTAAAAGGCTCCAAATTCACAGCAAGTTGGCCAATGCTCTTATAATTTCGGATACGCACCTGTTTAATATGTGGAACCATCTCACCTCCCATCAGGAACCGGAAAAAACCTCTAGTTCACTATATTTTAAGTCGGCAAAAACTTCAGCTTAAATCATTCTACCATAAAACCCCGATCAGAAACCTCTTCAACTTTTCGCACCGAGGCCTTGCCGCTGGGCCAGCGCCAGTAAGGGCGCTGGGGCCGGAAGGACAGGGCCAGGAGGGAGGAGAAACTGTTGTCGCCGGGCCGCAAATAGCCGGGGACGCCGATAATAATCTGGCTTTGGGGCACGTTGAGGCGCAGGCTGCGGTTCAGCCGGTCCCACCAACTGAAGACCACGGAATAATTGGAATTGGTCTCCGGCCCCACCGCCGAATGGTGCACCCCGTGCATCCGGGGCGTGACCAGCGCCCGGTTAATCCAGCGCTCCCATTCAATGGGCAGGCGGAGATTGCTGTGATGAAACACGGTGCAAACCTGAAAGACCAGTTCGTAAACCACATAGGTAAGGGGCGCCACCCCCACCAGGCCCACCTGGAGGACCCGGAACAGGGTGGAATAAAGAATCTCCCCGAAGTGAAAACGGAACGAGGTGGACACGTCCAGGTCCGGGTCAACGTGGTGGACGTTATGAAAACGCCAAAGGAGGGGCCAGGTGTGATTGATCCGGTGCCAGTAATAAATCGTCAGGTCCATGAGGAGAAACCCCAGGAAAAACTGGGCCCAGAAGGGGAGTGCCAGGTAGTGCAGCAGACCGAAGGAAGTCCGGTCCGCCCACCAGGAAACCCCTAAGGCCACTGGCCGGACCACCAGTCCGCCCACGGCGAAGACCATAGCCGAGAGGGTCAAATTTAATGCCAGCCGCCGTCCCAAAGACCTCTTGGGACGCCGCAAGGGGAAAACCCTCTCATAATAAAACAGCACGAGGGCAAATACGGTCAACAGGACGGGCGTAAGTGTCTGGGAAATGAATTCAAGGCTCATGGCTTTCTCTTAGTTGTTAGTTGTTAGTGAACATTTGCAAGGGTCGGGGAATAATTATAATTTTAAAACTAATAACTTTGTTAGTTGTTGGTTGTTACTGATCATTTATAAATATCATTTGATCAAAACTAAAAACTAAGAACTAATCACTTTTTCGTAAAAGGCCCAGGCCTTCAGGTCCCGGCCCAGGTGATGGCGCAGGAAGGCCCGCAGCAGGGCCAGGCTTTCCTGGCGCTGGAAGTCCGGGAGCCGGAGGCGGGACAGCTTGTCCAGGGCCAGAGACTGGGCCAAACGCAAGGATTTCCAGGTCCCTGGGGTCAAGGCCAGGACCGGGCCGGCGGCCTGGTCCCGGCAGGAAGTGCAGAAAATGCCCCCCCGGGGGATGCTGAAATAAACCGGTCCCTCCGGCTCCCGGCCGCAGCCCAGGCAGGCGGCCAGCCGGGGGCCATAGCCGCCCAGGGTTAAAAAGCGGAGGAGAAACTCCGGCAGCAGGGAATCGGGGTCCGCGGCCCTTCGGTCCAGCAGCCGCAGGACTTCCTCCATGGTCTGAAAGATCTCCCCCAACGCTTCCGGGGGCGTAGCCACGAGGCCCGCCAATTCCGCCAATACGGCCGCGGCTCCCAGGCGCTTCAGGTCCCGCCTCAGGGTGGGGAAGGAGTCCAGCAATTCCCCTTTCTGGAGGAATTCCAGCTCTCCCCGGCGGGGGCTGAGGAAAAGGGTCACCCGGTTCAACGGCTCCAGGCAGTTGGCAAAGCGCCGCCGACTCTTCAAGGCATGCTTGGCCATCCCGGTGACCCGGCCCTGGGCAGGCGTCAGAAAAGTCACCAGCAAGTCAGCCTCGCCGTATGCCTTTACACTAAGAATGATGGCCGGAGTTTGCCAGGGGGGCATTTTCAGTTGCCAGTTGCCAGTAGTAAGAAAATGGTCCAGTTGCCAGTGGTCAGTTGTTAGTGATCAGTTGTTAGTGATCAGTAGTAATAAAATGGTTTCAAGTCCCCGGTCTCCGGTCAATCCAATTTATATTTTTCCCGCATACGTTGCGAGAGTTCCCGCAGCCAGGCGTAAGCCCGGGCCACGGTCTTCTCCTGGTCCGGGTTGATGAGGCAGCAGGTGGCCGGAGCCAGCAGGCTCTGGGCCAGCATCTGGTCCCGGTCAATGCCGGCGGCCCACAGGGTGGGCCACAGGTCCTCCAGGTACTTCATCAGGTGGTCCTGGGTTTCTTTATTGAAATCCTCCATCCCGGTGGGCACCAGACCCCAGGCCAGCACCCCGCCCCGGTCCAGGAAGCGGCGCACCGCGGGGCCGTAACATTTAAAGACCTCGCCGTTGGTGTAAATGTCCATGGACAGGATGTCCAGGTCCCGGTTAAGAAGAAACTCCCAGTCGGGGTTGCCGCACAGGTGAATGCCCCGGGGCCGGTCAATCTGGGCCAAAAACCGGTCCAGGTCATCTTTGGCCCGGGTGTCGGGATAGCCGGAGATGGAACTGAAAATAAACTGGAGCCCGGGCTCGTCGATAAACATGAAGGCCCGGGGGTGCTTCTCCTGGAGGCGGATGAGTTGGGCCTGGGCCCGCCGGGCCATGAAATCCATCATAATGCCCCGCACTTCATCGTTAAAGATGATGGGCCGGTCGTTTTCGTCCAGGATTTTCAAGCCGAAGCTCACCGGGCCTTCCAGTTGGCCCCGGATGGCGATATAGCCGCTCAGGTCCTTCTCCAGGAAGCGGTGATAGGCCACGGAATACTGGGGGGTCAGGTCAAAGTATTCCAGGTCCTCCCACCGATCCAGAAGCTGCGGCAATCCCTCCACAAATTTTTCGGTGTCGAAGCGGATGCGGTTTGCTTCCGGGAAGAGCAGGATGCCGGGGAAATGCTCCGCGGCCTGGACGTACATGTCCTCATAGAAACTCACGTGGGGCAGTTGGGGCCAGAAAGGAATATCCAGGGACAGGGCCAGTTCCAGGGCCGGGTCCACCTCGCCGTGAGGCAGGATAGCCATGGCCGTGGTGTGCAAATTACCGGGGATCAGAGGTTTCATCAGGATTTCGCCATGTTAAGCATAAATAAATTTAGAAGTAGTTAAAAAAAGCTAATTACCGGCAAAATGATTAGGTATTTTTACTAAGGCAAAATAGGCACTTTTGCCCATAGATTTTGCAATACATAGATAGTAAAAAGAGACTATACAAGAATCCTTCATATTTTGGTTCCTTGCGGTTAAGGAGATGATAGGCGGTGACTAAAGATTCGTGTTCATGCCTGATCCTGCTAGCGGAAGACCATGCCATGGTCCGCCTCTGGGTGCGCAAGTTGATCGAATCAAACCCCGGGTGGCAGGTAGTTAAAGAAGTTAGCGACGGTTTGGAACTCCTCCAATATTTGGCGGAATGCGAGTGCGCGCCCCACCTGGTGATTCTGGACATCTCCATGCCCCGCATGAGCGGGTTGGAAGCTCTTCCCCAAATCAAAGCAATGTATCCCCACATAAAAGTATTAGTCTTGACCATGCACAAGAGCCAAGAGTACTTTGAGCGGGCCATGTCCGCCGGCGCCAACGGCTATCTCCTGAAGCAGCACGCCGACACCGCCCTCCCCATGGCCATTACCACCATAATGAAAGGTGGAACTTACATTTCGCCTCTTTAAGAGTCTATTCCCCCCGACTTCCCCATCTGCTTCCAAAACGCTTGGATTATATCTAACTAAATAGTCCCAAGTTTAATAAAAAAGGGACGGAGAAACTCCGCCCCTTAACTCGAACTTGAAACTTGAAACTCAAAACTGAAAACCAAAAACCCAAAACTGCTATTTAAACGGATTGGAAACCACGATGGTTTCTTCGCGGTCGGGGCCTACGGAGATAATCTGGATGGGCACTCCGGCCAGTTGCTCCACCCGCTCCAGATAGGCCCGGGTGGGCGCGGGAAGGTCCCCATACCGGCGCACGCCTCGGAGGTCTTGGGTCCAGCCGGGAAATTCTTCGAAGATAGGGCGGCAGCGCTCCATGTCCTTCAGGGTCGCGGGGACCGTGTCCCGGCGCACCCCGTCCAGTTCGTAGGCCACGCAGAGCTTTACCGGGTTGACCCCGGTGAGCACGTCCAACTTGGTGATGGCCATGCCGGTCAGGCCGTTCAGGCGCACCGATTCCCGGACCACCACCATATCCAGCCAGCCGCAGCGCCGCTTGCGCCCGGTGGTGGCGCCGAACTCCACCCCGCACACCTGGAGGTGTTCCCCTACTTCATCCAGGCACTCGCAGGGGAAAGGCCCCGCCCCCACCCGGGTGGTGTAAGCTTTCACCACCCCCAGGACCCGGTGCAGGCGCCCCGGCCCCACGCCGGTGCCGGTGGCCGCACCCCCGGCCACGGGGTTGGAGGAAGTGACATAGGGATAGGTCCCGTGGTCGATGTCCAGGTGGGTCCCCTGGGCGCCTTCAAAGAGAATGTTCTTGCCCTCCCGGTTCGTCCCGTCCAGAAGGACCGAAACGTTGGCCACCAACGGGCGCAAGCGCTCTCCCATGGTCCGGTAAGGGATATATATTTCATCCAGGGAAAAGGGCTCATCCCCCAGGAATTTTTCCAGGATAAAGTTCTTTTCCGGCAGCGCCTCTGCCAGCCTGGCCTGGAGGGCTTCCGGGTCTATGAGGTCGGCCACCCGGATGCCCCGGCGGGCCACCTTGTCCTCGTAACAGGGGCCGATGCCCCGGCCGGTGGTCCCCAGCTTGGCCGCGCCCTTGGCCCGCTCCCGGGCCAAATCCAGGCGTTTATGGTAGGGCATGATCACCTGGGTGCGCTCGCTGATCCTCAGGTTTTCCGGACCCACTTCCACGCCCCGATTCCTCAGGTTATCCATCTCCTGGAGCAGCACCTCCGGGTCCAGGACCACCCCGTTGCCGATGACACACTGTTTGCCGGAGTGCAGGATTCCTGACGGAATTAAATGGAAGATAAACTTTTCGCCGCCCACCACCAGGGTGTGGCCGGCGTTGTTGCCTCCCTGATAACGCACCACCACCTGGACCTGCTCGGTCAAGAGGTCCACGATCTTCCCCTTGCCTTCGTCGCCCCACTGGGCGCCCACTACGACTACATTAGGCAATGTAATTCCTCCTTGCAAAACCAAATAAATTTAAACAAGAAGCCGGGCAAAGTCAAACTCATTTTCGACCGTTGGCAAAACCTAGTTGTTGGCTATCAATGGGTTAAGTCTTGTGAACAAAGTCTTACCAGTACGCGCCACTCCCCTCAGGGCCCGATTCCGGCAACGGTCCCAGG
>VGSO01000149.1 GCA_016874945.1 Deltaproteobacteria bacterium | reverse complement strand
TAAGCTTGGGAACCAGAATCTAAAATCAATGTGTGAGCCTCTTGCAAAATTATTTAGCCGCAGGCTTCAGCCTGCGCCGGCACAGGCTGGAAAGCCTGTGCTACCGGATATTTCTTTAAGCAACATTGGGAAAATCGCAGCCTCAAAATGAATTTTGCAAGAGCCTCAATGTATAATTTATAGATAATATGAACCGACTTTTCATTGTCCCTTTGCTGTGGCTCTTGATAGCGGCCTTCCCGGCCTTTGCTGGAGAAAACCCCGTCAACCTTTACTTCTTCTGGTCCAAGGGCTGTCCCCATTGTGACCGGGAGAAAGTTTTTCTGAAAAAGCTGGAATTCCAATACCCCAATCTGAAAATTCACTCCGTGGAGGTGACGGCAAGCCGGGCCAACCTGGAGGTGCTCCACCGGGTGGGAAAACATTTCAATATTACCATTCCCGGCTTGCCCTTCACTGTGGTGGGAGATGAATACATTATCGGCTGGCACGACGAGGCCGACACCGGCGCGGCCCTGGAAGCCGCGGTGGCCAAAGCCCTCACCCGGGAAATCCCCGACCCCGTGGCGGGGTTAATCCCGGCCCCCCCGGCCCCACCCCCCTTCCCCGCACCGGCGCCAAAGATCGTCCCCAATACCATCGCCGTGCCCCTGTGGGGCGAAGTGCGGATCAAACAGCTTTCTCTGGGCCTGCTCACCATACTCTTTGGGGCCTTGGACGGCTTCAACCCCTGCGCCATGTGGATCCTGGTCCTGCTGCTGGGTCTCCTTTTGGGGATGGAAAACGCCCGGCGGCGGTGGCTCCTGGGGACCGTGTTCATCGCGGCCTCGGCCCTGGTGTACTTTCTCATCATGTGCGCCTGGCTCAACCTGTTCCTGCTTCTGGGATTGGTCATGTGGGTCAGGATCATCATCGCCCTGGTGGCCCTGGCCGCGGGATACTACAATTTGCGGGAATATTTCACCAATAGAGCCGGCGTCTGCAAAATCACCGGGGGGGAACGCCGCCACCGCATCACCGCCCGGATCCAGGAAATCACCCAAAAGCAGAGCTTCTGGCTGGCCCTGGGGGGCATCATCCTCCTGGCCTTTATGGTGAACGTGGTGGAACTCATCTGCTCCGCGGGTCTCCCGGTGATTTACCTGCAAATTTTGAGTCTCACCCCCCTGCCGGCCTGGCAGTATTACCTGTACATCTTTCTCTATGTCATAATTTTTATGCTTGATGATTTGCTGGTGTTCTGCGGCGCCATGATTACTTTTCAAGTAACCGGGCTTTCCACCCGGTACAAGCAGTGGTCCAATCTCTTAGGCGGGTTTATCATGATAGCCATCGGCATTTTGCTCCTGGTTAAGCCGGAAGCCTTGATGTTTGGCTGAGGATGGCGCCGGGAATTTGAACCCCTGAAGCAAGCGCATACCCCCATAATATAGTTAAGGATACCATGGCTAAAGTGCTTTATATCAAAGCTTCTCCCCGGACGGGCCGGTCCCATTCCCTGGCGGTGGCCGAAGCCTTCTTGGAGGCGTACCGGGAATTAAACCCTAAAGACCAGATCGTCGCCCTGGATCTCTTTGCCGAGGACCTGCCTCCCTTTGACGGCTTGCTCATCAATGCCAAGTACAACATCATGCACGACCGGCCCCATTCCCCCGAGGAAAGCGCCGCCTGGCGGGTGGTGGAGGATTATATCCACCAATTCAAAGGCGCGGATAAATACGTCCTGGCCGCGCCCATGTGGAACTTCGGCATCCCTTATCGGCTGAAGCAATACATCGACATCATCGTTCAGCCCGCTTATACCTTCGGCTATACCCCCGGGGAAGGCTACCAGGGGCTGGTGACGGGGAAGCCCATCTTCATCGCCGGAGCTCGAGGCGGCAGTTATCCCCCCGGGACCCCGGCCGCGGCCTTTGACTTGCAGATTCCCTATCTTCAGGTCATCCTTGGGTTCATCGGTTTCACTGACTTCCGTTTAGTTCTCATCGAACCCACTCTGGAGGCCGGGCCGGAAACGGCTTACACGCGGCGCCAGGAAGCCATGGCAAAGGCGCGGGGGATGGCAAAGGAATTTTGAGGGAGGCGCTTCTATGAAAAATTTATTATTATTAACCTTGCTGGCCTATCTGCTGGGCTCCATACCCAGCGGTCTCCTGGTGGCCCGGGCGATGAAAGGCCCGGACCCCCGCAACCAGGGAAGCGGCAACCTGGGCGCCGCCAACCTCTACCGGCTCCTGGGCTTAAAAGCCGCCATCCTTACTTTTATGGGGGACGCGGGCAAAGGCGCCCTGCCGGTGCTCCTGGCCCTTAACTGGCTAGGGGCCCTGGACGTCTGGCAGGAAACCGGGGTCGCGGCCGTGGGCGCGGCTGCCGTCCTGGGACATATCTTCCCTCTATATCTGGGTTTCCGGGGCGGTAAAGCAGTGGCCACGACCTTCGGGGCAATCGCGGTCCTGGCCCCGCTGGCTGCGGCAAACCTGGTCCTGGTCTATATCCTGGCCCTAACCCAAACCCGCATCTTCTCCGCCGCGGCCCTCATTTCCGCCTGGTTCCTGCCCCTGGCCGTGGGCCTGTTCTCTCCCTCCAAGGCCTACCTTTTCCTGGCAGGAGTGCTCTCCGGGCTGATCCTGATTTGCCACCGGGAAAATTTAGCCCGACTTTTCAAGGGAGAAGAACCCCGGATTTGAATGCGGTTTCGGTTTTCGGTCTTCGGTTTTCGGTGAAAAACTGGCAAAAAATATTAGTGAAGACTAATAAAGGAAAAAGCCATCGCCGCCCCGGCCCCGGATAAAATTCTAAGTTTCGGCCCCATCCGGTTTGTCCCCGGGAAAAAAGGCGGCCGTTATCCCTATTGTCATTCTCTCATTCTAACGGGGGATGAGACCTGGGTGGTGGACCCCGCGTCGGATAAGGATTTTTTAACGCGCCTGGCCCGGAACCGCGGGGTGGCCCGGGTCTTTATCAGCCACTTCCACGAAGACCACCAGAAGTACAACTATCTATTCCCTGAGGCTCACTTTCATGTCCCCGCCCCGGAAGCCGCGGCCTTTACCTCCATGGAGGCCATCTTTGACCTTATGGGCCTGGAAGATCCCCGGTATCTAGAGTATTGGAGAGAGACCCTGGTCCGGGAATTCCGCTTCCGGCCCCTGAAAAATCTGACCCCCTATGAACCGGGGCGGCTGTTTCAAAATGGGGAAGTCATCCTGGAAATCATCAGGGCCCCCGGCCACACTCCGGGTCACAGTTGTTTCCTGTTTCCCCATCAGGAGTTGATCTTCCTGGCGGACGTGGACCTGTCGCCCTTCGGCCCCTGGTACGGGGATGCGGCCTCGGACCTGGATGCTTTAGAGGCCACCCTGGACCGCCTTGAACATATTAGAGCCCGCACCTACCTTACCGCCCATGAGCAGGGGGTCTTCACTCCGGAGGAATTTGAGATGGGGCTGGCCCATTTCCGCCGGGTGATCCGGGACCGGGAGGCCCGGCTGGTGGAACTCCTCAAGACTCCCCATACCCTCTCCCAACTGGTGGCACGCCGCCTCATCTACGGCAAGGTCAAAGAGCCGCCCTTTGTCTATGACCACATCGAAGCCCAGATGGTGGACAAGCACCTGGAGCGCTTATTGCGGCGAGGGGTAATAATATCCACCCCGCAAGGATATGTAGTGGCGGGATAAAGATGGGGGCGCGGCGCGTCATGCCCCCAAGGTTAAGTCTAAATTTGTAGGGTGCGCCCCCCGGGGCGCACCCTGCGCTGGTTTTATCTCTTCCTGGCGACCTCAGGGCCCCACCCGCAAGGTATAGGACCCTCCCTTGGACCGCCCCATGACGATAACCCCGTATTTGTCATAGGCGCCCGCGGCAAAGGAGCGGGTATGGGTGTATTCCCTGGTGGTAGTGTAACTGTAGGTCTTCACCTGGCTGGCCTTGATGGGGATGAACTGCCAGGCAAAATCCCCGGTGTCGGCCCCGTCGCAAAAGATCTTCACGGTGGTGACCGCCGCCCCCACGGTGAATTCATAGTTATCGGCCCCATAGGGTGCGACGGCGCCGCTCTTGGTGATGACCGTGCTGTTGCTGCTGATGGTCCCGGCGGCGACCTTGGGGGCATGGCTCAAAGGCCCATGGGTGACCGAGCATTGCGTTGTGGTGGTTTCGTCCTCAGTGTAATCGTGCTTCCAGGTGGCGGAGGCATTGGTGAAGTCTTTGCAGTAATTGGCCCGGGTCCACTTGATCACATAGTTGTCAAAGGTGGGAAGACCCAGATAGGTGCTGGCGACCCAGGCCACTGCAGCCTTGGCGTTTTTACCGTTGGTGGAATATTTATTCCAAACTTCTTTGAGGGCCGCGCCAGATTCGGCGGGATTGAACAACTCGTCCATATACACCCAAAAATGGCAGTTGTCGTAGCTCCGGGTCGTGATCAAATTCTTGTCCGGATACTGGAGCCCTGAATTCATGCGGTCCATATAATCCCGGATAGAGGCATAAGTAAATTTTTGCGACCAGGAGGCGGAGCCTTCCACGATCCATTTCATATTGGCGGTGCCCGTCACGTAGCCGGAGGTGTACTGCACCCGGTGAAAGAGCTCATGGTTGGAAGTCGTCTTGCGCTTGCAGGAATCCTTGACGCAAGATTTACTGTTCAGTTCGATATGGTTCCAGGTTGAGTCGGTTTGTCCCAAGGTTGTTGAGCTGATATAATAGATCTTCACGTCGATCCTTTTAGCGCCCGTAGGGGTGAGATAATGCTTGGGCACCTGGAACCCGGCGTTGACGTACTTGTTCCAGCCATAGTTCATGGCCGTCGCGGTGGCCTGCACTTCCGCCAGGGTGACGTTATGGTTGGCGTAGGGATCATTGTCCACGTAAAAAAACTTAAAATAGCCGCTGGTGTAAGTCTTCCAGGAGGCCGTGGGCAGGGCGGCCGCCATGATATAGTCCACCTGTCTCCGGGTATGATCCGACACCTCCGGGTTTTGCAGGGCGGCGAACAGCAGCCCCACTTCATATTCCCCACATTCCTCCCCCTTGGCGTCTTGGGTCGGCTCTTTTCTCCCGTACAACTGCTCCGCCAGAGCCAGGATGGCTTTCTCAGTGCGGGGCACGTCCGGGTTGTCGCCGAATCTGGCCTCGAAGACCTGCGGCGGCAGTATTTCCAACTTGATGTCATGCGTGGTAAACTGGAACACCTGCTGGGCCTGCGCCAAACCGGCGGTCAGCAGAAGGACCAGGGCCAATGCCAATGACAACAGGGATCTCGGTTTCATTTTTCTTCTCCTTTTCCTCCTGGGGGCAGTTCGGGGTGCTGAGTTGCACTTCAGCAAGGGTTTCGGATGCATCGGGTTGCCATAATAGGGAGGGATTCCATGATAGCGGGCCGTAGTACCGCTCAAAGACCGGTCATATCGGGTGATGGGACCTAAGTTATTACTTAGGAGGCCCATGCCTTTCCACCCCCGCCACACAGCGGGTTTGGCTTTTTGCCGTAATCTCAAAGTTAGCAAACTTAATATTATTGTCAAGTAATTTTTCAATCTTAAGACATTTTAGAAGAGGAAGAGGTAAGTTAAATGTAAAGACCAAAATTTCAGATGCTTACCAATTGAAAGCGAGATGCCGAGGGACGTAGGGCGCTAAAGCATAATTGGGTGAGGTGTTATGTTCTGCTCTCTATTATCAATTTAACAAGTGCACAAAATATAATATGTATTAATTCTCAAATCTTTAATTAATCACAAGTCACACATCTGTTCTTCTTTTTACCGAAAACGGGAAACCGCGTTAAAGCCGCGGCGGTTTTGGGGCCCAGGGGTATCCTTGGCGAGCCAGATCAAATCCCAGACGGAAAAGCCGGTTCATGTAAGCCGGGTCGAAATCCTCCCGCTTGGCGGCCTGAAAATCTTCCGGGATAACGGCCAGGTGGTAGTCAAAGCCGTCCCGTTGGGCTTCGAAATACAGCCGGTAAAGGTCGCCGACGCTCTGGTTCTTGATGAGGGTGGCCAGGGCCCGGGGCATAATGGACAGGGATTGGGGCTTCACCTCCTGCCACTCGGGCCGCAGCCGGCCGTTGCGGATGACGAACAGGCGCCGGGGGCGCTCCCCCCCACCGGCCTCAACCTTCCGGGCGGCGGCTAAAGGCTGCAAGGCATACTCGTAGGTGAGGGCCTCCGCCGCGGTGGCGCCATCCACGTGCATCTCCTGGTAGGTTTGCCCCCCCGCCTCCACCTGAAAATAAACCGGGGGAAATATCCCCGGCAAGGCCGACGACGCCAGGAGAATCTTCCGGAACAGGGCCAGGGCCTGGGGGCGGCCCCCGGCGGCGATGGCGCCCAGGTCCCAGATCACCAGGCGCTGGGAGTCCAGTTGCGTGGTGCCCGCGAAGAGACGCCGGCCCTTCCGGTGTTCCGCGGCCACGTCCTCCAGCACCTTCCCGGTCATATACCAGGCAATCAGGTCCGCCAGGGGTCGGTTGTCGGCCAGGGACTCCGAGGTCAGGATGGAGAAGATATTTTTGACTTTGAAAATATTCTTGGCGGAGATGGTAGTGTACACTTCTTTCAACGGACCGTCGTAGGCCGGCCCCAGGAAGGCCAGGGGAGCCATGAGGGCCCCGGTGCTAAGGCCGGTCACCAGCTGGAAGGCGGGCCGGTCGCCGTGTTCGGTCCAGCCGCAGAGAACCCCGGCCCCGAACGCGCCGTTGTCACCTCCGCCGGTGAGAACCAGCACGTCCATACTTTTCCGGGCCACTTCCCTGGCGGAGTTGCCGAAGGGGGCCGCCCCTTCCCGATGGAGCGCGGTCGCCACGCTCTCCTGGAGGCCCTGGCCCGGAGCGTCCCCCCAGCTCCGCACCCCCGGAAATCCCGGCACCTGCACCTCCCCTTCCAGGGAAGGAGGCAAGGGGGGGTGTCACCGGAAGGTGGCGCAGCCATTCACCAGGAGCCGAAAAATTTTCCTTAAGGTTGCATACATATCCTTTATAACCTTACATCAGAAGCTCTTGCAAAATTCATTTTGAGGCTGCGATTTTCCCATGTTGCTTAAAGAAATATCCGGTGGCACAGCGCGGCCTTTGGCCGCAACCAAAGTAAAAAATTGCGGGCGTTTTCCTCTTGTTGTATGTTTCGGTTTTGCGATCCAGAAACTTGCCAACA
>VGSO01000148.1 GCA_016874945.1 Deltaproteobacteria bacterium | reverse complement strand
CTCCTTCCCGGCGGGGCGCTGACAAAAGCCCCGGCCCTGTTTCCGCGGATTGAGGGGGGAGAATAGGTCGATTTGGGGGAGGGGGCTAAGGGCTTCCACAGGCTAGAAAGCCTGTGCCACCGGCCCATACCCCCTCCCCCAAGCCCCCTCCCCCAAACCCCGTAAGGGGGGCGGCCCGGGGGGCCGCCTCATTGGGTAACGTTGAAATGGCTTCAAGGTTAAGGGCGGGCTGGGGGGCAATTTTAATATTAACCTTATTGCTGGCTGCTTGCGCCCAGGCCCCGCCCCGGCCTCCGGCGCTTCCCCCGCCGCCGCTCGGCCCCCAGGAGGCGGTCCTGGACCAGGCTTTGCAGGAGTTCTACGGCGCGCCTTATAAATCGGGAGGCGCTACCCCCCAGGGGGTGGATTGCTCCGGGCTGATCCAGGCGGTATTCGTGCGGGCCGGGGTGGCTCTGCCCCGCACCGTGGCCCAGCAGTTCCGGGAAGGCCGGAACTTGGCGGTGAGCGAACTGCGCTTCGGGGACGTGGTCTTTTTCAACCGCTTCTGCCAGACCCGGAAATACGGCCTGTTCACCGCGGAGATGATCCCGGGCCTGACCGACGAGGTCTGCCACAACGGCATTTACGTGGGCCAGGGGCGGTTCGTGCACGCCTCTCCCAAGGGGGTTTTCGTCAGCCGCCTGGACGCCGAAGTCTGGCGGGTTTCCTACATGGGGGCCAGGCGCTATCTGCCTTATTAATACCGTTTTTGGTTTTCGGTCTTCGGTTTTCGGTAAAAAAATATTAACGCATGGTGGGACAGACCTGAGTCCCTCCCGCCTGCTTGCCTGGGGGATGGAATTAATTCTTGGGATTTGATAGTCTAATATGGGCACCACTCTATCAAACCTAAACCACACAGCCGGCGGCCCGGAAATCCAGGAGAAAATCATGAATAAGAACAGCCCTGCCTTAGCTTTAATTTTATTGATGGCCGCGCTGGCGGCGGTGTCCGTTATTTGCCCGGCCCAGTCCCAGGTCCCCCCCGGCGGCGGCTGGGAAAGCTGGACTTTCGGCAATTGGGGCCCGTATCGTGAAACCATGCGGTTTGAACGGGAAGAGGCCGTGGCCAAACACAATTATTGTCCCACGGGAGGCTGCGTCCTGCGGGTGGAACGGGTGGACATTACTCCCTTCCGGGCCCGCAAAGGCGACACCCTGACCCTCACCACCACCTACACCCTCCTTACCCCGGAGATGGTTGCCATTCCCGTGACCTTCAGCCGGGAGATCTTTTACCAGGGAAAATCCCTGGGTAAGGTGAAGGACATCGACGCCCGCAACAAGAACGGCACCTTCAACCGGGAAATAACTTTCACCCTGCCCCAAAACTCCCCGGTGGGGGATTACACCCTGGTGACCAAGGTGAGCACCGGCTTCGGGGAGGATATGAAAAGCGTCCGGTTTTTGGTCGAGTAACAGATTTCCCCCCGGAGGCGCGGAGGACACGGAGATTCACGGAAAATTATTTAAGCGGTGGCGCTATCCGGCGCCACCGCTTGATTTTACCTCTGGGTTGTCTTTGCGCCCTCCGCGTCTCTGTGGTTAATCAGTCACTCACCCGCAGAGGCGCACCGCCGGCCCCAGGGGCCGCAGCTTTTGCTCATCCTCCGCCTGGGCCACCAGCAGCCGGATGCGGCCGCAGCCCCGGGTGAAGAGAAAGTGCCAGGCGTCTTCCACCGTGAAGAACCCCTCCCGGGAGGAAACCAGCACCACTTGCTCCGCCTTTTCGCCCAGATTTGCTGCCGCCCCAACGACGTCAAACCCTTCCTGCGGCTCCGGACTGTTCACCAGGTACACAATGAGTCCGTCTTTCATAAAACCCTCCGATTTTTGCCAAATCGCCTCCCATCAGGGATTAATGCCGGGGGCAATTCATCGCGCTCTAATCCCGGGCGTGATAAATCGCGCCCCTGCCATTTTCCCTTACGGCGGCGAAATGGCATTGGTGGAATGTGAGGAGGCCAAGCCTCCTGGAGCCGGGCCGCCGCCCTGGCCGGGCGCCAAAAAAAATCCCCGGGCCGTGATGACCCGGGGATGGCACCCAGTTTACTTGATCCCAGGGGGACCCGAGGGCTTATGGACCTCGGGCCGGCCGCCGGCGCCCTTCCGCGGGGTCTCGGCGGCCAGCCAGACGGGCAGGTCTTCGGACTTCCGGATCTCCCTACTCCCTGCGCCTTCCCATTCCCTTCACCGGAACAGTGGCTTACCAGCAGGTTTCGTCCCCGGTTACCGCGGCGGGACCGCGCCGGACTTGCACCGGCTTCCCTCTTCGCCCCAAGGGGCGCCCGTCTGCTCTGGAGACGATGATAAACTATCGGCCCCCGGTTTTCAAGGAAAAAGCTGGGTGCAACTATCCCTTCCCCGGCGGCGGCATTTTGGATAAGATATAAACGTGGAAAAGAATTTAGCCTCGGAAATCAACTACCTCCGCCTGTCCATCACCGACCGCTGCAATCTCAGGTGTCTTTATTGCACTACCTGGGATAAATGGGAGAAACTTCCGGCCCCGGAAATCCTGCGGTATGAGGAGATGCTGCGCCTGGCCGGGGTGGCCGCCGCGGTGGGTCTGCGCAAGGTCCGGGTCACCGGCGGCGAACCCCTGGTGCGCCGGGGGGTGGTGGAGTTTATCCAGGCGCTGCACCAGGTTTCGGGCCTGGAGGAAATCTGCCTCACCACCAACGGGGTGCTGTTCAAGGACCTGGCCCAAGACCTTCACGCCGCAGGTCTGCGCCACGTCAACGTCAGTCTGGACAGCCTCAAACGCGCCCGGTACCGGGAACTAACCGGCAGTGACAACTTATGGGAGGTCCTGTCCGGCCTGGAGCAGGCCGCGGCCCTGGGCTTCCATCCCCTGAAGATCAACTGCGTGGTCTTAAAGGGGATAAATGACGACGAACTGCTGGACTTCGCCCTCCTAGCCCGGGACCGCCCTTATCAGGTGCGGTTCATCGAGTTCATGCCCACCATTTCCCCGGAGCGGTGGCGGCCCCATTTTTTCTCCATGGAAGAAGTGCGCCGGAGATTGGCGGCGGCTTTAGGCCAGGGGGTTCCGGTGGGGCGGAACCCCACCGCCGGCCCGGCCCGCATCTTCCACTTCCCCGGCTTCCGGGGGGAATTGGGGTTCATCAGTACGTTAAGCCAACACCATTGCCCCACCTGCAACCGGCTCCGTCTCACCGCGGCGGGCCGCTTGCGGCCTTGCCTGTTCGCCGCGCCGGAACTGGACTTGAAAGGGCCTTTGCGCCGGGGCGAGTCTGACGAGGCCCTGGGTCAGATCTTCCGGGAGGCCATGCAACGGAAGACCGCCCCAAGAGACGACCTTCCCCCCGGCTGCGCCATGATCGGCATCGGCGGCTGAAAAAAATCTAACTTCTGCGGATAATTACAGTCTATAATTGATAGCAATTCACATTCCATAGGCATTATGCCGTAGGGGCGAACCTTGTGTTCGCCCGGCGTCGTCTTGGCGGGAAACAGTTCCTCGCTCAAAGGCGCGAGGGCAAAGTTTTTACAGGAGAGCGAAGAGAACCGATGAAACTCAGCATTGTAATGCCGGTTTACAACGAAAAAGACACCCTGGAAGAGATTATGCGCCAGGTTCAGGCCAGCCCTTATGACAAAGAAGTTATCGCGGTGGACGACGCCTCCAAGGACGGCTCCCGGGCAATATTGGGACGGCTGGCCCAGCAATACGAGAATCTCAAGGTCTTTTACCATGATCGCAACCAGGGCAAGGGCGCGGCCCTGCGCACCGCGTTCGCCCAGGTCACCGGGGACGTGGTCATCATCCAGGACGCGGACCTGGAATACCGACCCGCGGATTACCCGGCGTTGCTGGAACCCATCGAACAGGGGGTGGCCGACGTGGTTTACGGCAGCCGCCTTGTCGGGGCCCGGCCCCACCGGGTGCTGTATTTCTGGCACTACATGGGCAATAAAGTGGTGACCACCCTTTCTAACATGTTCACCAACCTGAATCTGTCGGATATGGAGGTGGGTTACAAGGTCTTCAAAGCCGAGGTGCTGAAAGACATCCGCATCAAGTCCAACCGCTTCGGGGTGGAGCCGGAGCTAACCGCCAAGGTCGCCAAGAAAGGGGTGCGCATTTACGAAGTCCCCATTTCCTACCATGGCCGGGACTATGCCCACGGAAAGAAAATCACCTGGCGGGACGGTATCGCCGCCATCTTCCATATCTTGCGGTTTCGGTTTTTTGATTGAGATTATCCACAGATTACGCAGATTTTCACAGATTTAATTTTTAAAATTTGTGTAATCTGCGCAATCTGTGGATTAAAACTATGACAAAAGCTAAGGTCTGGCTGGTGAGGGCAATTTTGCTCCTCTGGAGCGTCCAGTTAATCTGGCTGGCCTGGTATTTCGCCCCGGAAGTGAAGGAACTGGCCCAAAGTGTGGCAGACCGGCGCCTGGGGGAAGAAGTCCGCCGGGAAGATCCATACTATCGCTGGCTGCAATCATTGGCGGGCCTTATCCCTTCCGGGGCCACTTATATCTTTTTGGACGATTATGAAGCCGGGAAGGAGATCATCGCCCGCTACCACCTCATTCCCCGGAAACACGTGCTCCTATCCCCCAATGTTCCCCCTATCTTCCTGTTCTACAAGGTCCGCCAGGAAAAGGCCGCCTTCGTCATCATCCGGGACAAGGAAAGGCCCCCAGGCCCGGGGTTAAGCGCGGCCCTGGGTTCTCCGGCCTTTCAACCCTTGGACGTCCCCGGCCCGGGGCTGGTGTTGCAGGTGGATTATCTCAAGGTCCGGGGGGAATTTTATGATTGACCTGGCGGTCAATTTACTCCGCTTGGGCTTGGGTTTGGGGGCGGTTTTTTTCGTGGGCCATGGCATTCAGGCGCTGGCTCTCCCGATTTCCGGAGAATGGAGAAAACTGGAACAGGCCGCCATGAACTTCGGCCTGGGAACCGTTGCCCTCACCCTCTGGATGCTGGCCCTAACTCTGGCGGGTATTCCTTTCAGCCTGCAAGTGACCCTGGTCCCCCCCGTGGCTTTGTCCGGGGTGATTCTCATACTTAAGAAGAGGTCGGAGAAAGGTATGGTGCGCCGTGCGCACCCTGCCGAAAACCGAAAACCGAAAACCGAAAACCTCGTTTGGGACCGGATATTCCTTGCTCTTCTGGCTCTTCTCCTCCTCTTCGCCACCCTCCGGGCCACTTTTTACCCCATGTGGGCCTGGGACGAAATCGCCACCTGGGGCTGCAAAGCCCAGGTTTATTTCATGAGCCGTAGCCTGGACCTGACCTGCATCGAAGCCCACAATTACTACCCCAATCTGGTTCCCTTTCTGCTCACCTACCTTTACCTCTGTCTGGGGCAGGTCAACGACCATTTGGCCAAGGCGGTTTTCCCCCTGTGGGGCGCCATGCTTCTGGTAATTTTGGGCTTTTTATTGAGACGGATGGGCTTGACCCGCACTCAGACCCGGGGCACAGTGGCGTTTTTCGCCTTGAACGGCACAGTGTTCATCGTCCACTTGCACCTAGCTTACGCGGATCTGGCCCTGGCTTACTTCGCGCTGGGGGGTGCGGGTTTAATCTATTTGTGGCTGCAAGACAAGGCGCCCCGGGGCAGCCTGGCGGTGGCCGCCGTCATGTTCGCCGGGATGGCTTGGTGCAAATACGAAGGCCCGCCCCTGGCAGGGACAGTGCTCCTGGCCGCGGCCCTTACCCTCCTCTGGCTCCGGCCCCCGGGCTTGGGGGGCCGCCTGCTGCGGCTGGGCATCCCTGGTGCGGGTCTGGCCTCAGGCTACCTTCCGTGGAAGGTTTATCTCATCAAAAATCAGATCGAAGCAGGCTCCGACCATATCATGGGCTTCTATCCCCACCAGTTGCTCCCCAGCCTGGGCTATCTCGTTGACGGCCTGTTCAACCCTTTTTACTTCGGGATACTCTGGCCGGCCGCCTTTTTAGCCCTGGTTTGGGCCGGCCGGCGGCTGTTTAACTCCGCCAGCCTCTTCCTGGCCCTGTTTTTAGGGGGCAATCTCCTGGCGGTTATCCTGGCCTACGTGGTGGCTCCCACCGGCGCGGCGGAATTTGAGATGTACGTCCGGGCCACCCTGGACCGGCTGCTGCTCCACCTCACGCCGGTGGCGGCGCTGGCGGTGGGGGAGGGGGTGAAAGAGTTGGGGGAAGGACCCGGGGCCAACAAGTCCCCCGCCCTTTTCCCAAACCCCCATCACAATCCCCTTTAACTCATTTTCCACGGTTCGAAGCTGGTTTTAATGGTTTTTAGGGCATAAGTGGTTGAATTTATTAACCCACAATCCGGCAAGTTTCGTTCAGAAATCCACCCTGGAGGTCCGGCCCCTCTACCACCACCGGGATGACACCTCCATGGGCCACATCGTCGCCTCCTTTCCGTCCTTGCGCCTGGAGGTGGATCTGCAGCAACGGCTGGAGGAACGGGAGGTCAAGGTTTCCTGGCCCGACCTGATGCGGGACCTGGGCCAAGTGCAGTCGGTGCCCCTGGAGCTGGACGGCCAGCGCTATCATCTGCGCACCGACCTGACGGGCGCGGCCCACCAGGCCTTCGCGGCCGCGGGGGTTCGCCCCCCCCACGGTCACCCCCCTGGGACCGCTGCCGGAACCTGACCCTGAGGGGAGTGGCGCGTAGTGGTAAGACTTTGTCAACAAGACTTAACCCATTGATAGCCAGCAACTATTTTTTGCCAACCGTCGAAAATGAGTCAAGCGATAATTTTCGACCCTGGCAAGGTAGTTCCTATTCTTGTCAAATAGAAATCTGGCAGAAAGCCGGGGCCATGGGCGCAAAAAAATAACTGACCGAGTGGGGGAGACCCGGCCAGTCGTGAAAGGAGAAAATGGTATATGAACTTTGATTAAGGGGGGGATGGGGGTTCCTTAATAGTCCATATCTGGTGAGCCTCTTGCAAAATTCATTTTGAGGCTGCGATTTTCCCATGTTGCTTAAAGAAATATCCGGTAGCACAGCGCGGCTGAGGCCGCAACCAAACTAAAAAATGACCTAATTACTTTAATCAAATCAAGGTGTTACAGGCAAAATCTTCGCGAAAAAACCAGAAACTCGGATTCAGTAGCACAGGCTTTCCAGCCTGTGCCGGCGCA
>VGSO01000147.1 GCA_016874945.1 Deltaproteobacteria bacterium | reverse complement strand
ATGCCCCAGAAGAGGTTGCTCTTTACAGAGCCGATGCCGTTTTGGGGGTCGTTGATCCATACCCGCGCTTCCAGGTTGATGGCACTATCTCCAAAGCCTGTTATCAGGCACGCAGGCTTGGGGTCTTTGAGGACCCGCAGGGTATCCGCGGCGGCATCCAGCATCAACTCCCTGGCTTTTTCCAAATCCGAGCCGTAGGCGACGCCAACGGGAACCCTTAACCGGACGAGGTTCTGGCTGTAAGACCAGTTGATCACCTCACCGGTTATCAGGCTTTCGTTGGGGATGAGATGCTCGATGCCATCCCGGGTGACCACGGAGGCATAGCGGCTTCCCAAGAAATTGATCCAGCCGTACGTGTCTTTCAGCTGTATTACATCGCCGGGCTTGATGGATTTGTCCGCCAGGAGGATAAACCCGCTCACCAGGTTGGCAAAGATCTTTTGCAGGCCGAAACCGAGCCCCAACCCCAGGGCGCCGCTGAACAGGGCGAAGACGGTGAGATCGAGCCCCAGGTAATGTAAGACTATGACGACACAGGCAGAAAAGAGAAAAATGCTGCCGAGCCTGTACAACAGGATTTGGCTTGCGGAAGTCAAACCTGATTTTACTGTCAGCCAGAAGTGAAAAAATATTCGCAGGTTTTTAGCCAACCAGTAAAGAGCCAACAACAGGAAAAAGGCCCGCTGAATATGAAAAAGAGAGAAGTGTACTTGCCCGAGCTGAAAATCAACACCTTCCAAAAAACGATGCCAAGGGTCCCTGAGCTGGAAAACATAGAGAGAGGCATAAACCCAAATAACAATTGCAAGAATCCTGGCCCAGAACCGGTTTTTCATCTCGTCGGTGAATAATCGCGTCAGGGTCAGGGCAATCAAAATAATGCCCACGGCGAACAGTTCATTCCGGGGCCAGGTGAAATGGCCCGCCATACTATAGGCAATCGCCACCAGAATAAAGGCGATAAAGGCATCAATAACCTTGACGAAATCCAGTAGTATGGCCAGGTCGGCACAAGCTTCTGGATGCGTTGCGTATTGCGCCTGCTGGCGGGTCAACCAAACGCGCATGCCCCCGCTTACTTTGCGGGCTAACAGGAGAGCGCAGCCGATGACCACGAGCTGGGCCGCCATGGCCCAGGAAAGCACGTGCTGAAAGAAATATTCCCGGGCCTGGGACCCTATTTTGTCAAAATGGGCAAGATCAAAAGGAATATTCATGATGCCTCTCCCTGGGGAAATCAACCGATCTCGGCGCAATCAAGGCCTGGTGCACTTGTAGCATTTCCTGTTAGCTCTCCGTAAGACCCATAATAAATCCCGCCCCAAGAATCAGGGCGCCCCGGCCGGGGCGCCCCTCAAGGAATTATCGGCCTACAGCCTTCGGCGGAGGCCGCCAACGTATTCCTATGGGTTGGGATTCGGGACCACGCAGCAGGACACCGTTGAGCCTTGATAACATTTTTGATAATAGGTGTTGCCGTCAATGTAGTAAGGCGGTAACCTTTCATTGGGATAACGCCGCGGTTCAGCGGCGGCGCGCCTGCGCCGTCCGCGGCAACCGCCGGTTAGCTGGAACGAAGATCTCGAGCAAGCGGATCCCACCGAGGTTTTCAGGCGGATGCGTTAGTCGGACAGCCCTTTCTTCAGGGCGGCTGCCTTGCGGGCTTGCACCGCCTCGTCGTGATCAGCCTTCTTCATGTCCTTCAATTCGATCGTTACCCAGTGGATCTTGCCGGTGAACTTGAACGGCACCTTGTAGGTCTCGGTGACGGGTGTGCCCTCATCCGCCCCCACGTCGGCGCCTTCGTCCGCCGAGAACGCACCGCCTTGGGTTTGTTCGATCCGCCCCGCCGCGACCTCCTTTCCGTTGACGAAGAGCGTGCCCGTGCCACCCTTGCCGATCCCTCCGCCGTCATAGGCGAACTCGAAGCGGACGGTCGCCTTCCCGGGTGGCACCGGCTGCTTGGCGGCCACGGTGTACCGTTGCAGGCCCAGCCAGTTGTAGGTGTAGGTCAGCTTACCGTCCTTGATATAGAAACTCCAGCCGCCGAAACGCCCGGCCTGGGCCAGGATCACGCCGTTGGCCCCCTTCTTCGGGATCTCCACCGCGGCGGTGATCGTGTGCGACCGGTTCTTCACGTTGATGAAGACATTCTCCGACATCCCGGTCATCCCCTGGTAAACCGTCAGGGAGGTGCGGCCGGCCATCAGGTCGGGCCGTCCGACCAAGGCAGGATTCAGGCGCTCGAGGGTGCGGTCATCGAGGGGCAGCACGGAGTACTTGACCGCTTCCTTCAGAAAAAGGTCTTGGAGTTCCTTCAGTTTCTCGGGATTCTTCCCGGCCAGGTCGTTCGTCAGGCTAAAGTCCGCCCGCGTGTCGTATAGTTCCCAGGTGTCGTTCTCGAGTGTCGTCCGGGGCTTGAATTCCCAGGGCGCCCGGTGGACCGTGCCGGCCAGCCAGCCGTCGTGGTAGATGGCGCGGTTGCCGAAGATCTCGAAGTACTGGGTGGTATGCCGGCTCGAGGCCTTGGCGTCCCCGAAGGTGTAAGCCAGGCTCACCCCTTCGATGGGGGTCTGGGGCGTCCCGTTCACGCTCTTCGGCTCGGGCAGGCCCGCCGCCTCCAAGATGGTGGGCGCGATATCGATGACGTGGTGCCACTGCCATCGCAGCTCGCCCTTCGCCGTGATGCCCTTGGGCCAGTGGACCACCATCCCGTTGCGGGTGCCGCCGTAGCTCGAGGCCACCTGTTTCGTCCACGTGAAGGGCGTATCCCCCGCGACCGCCCACCCGGCGGCGTAGTGGCCATACGTCATCGGGCCGCCGAGTTCGTCGTAATGTTTCAGGATGTCCTGGACGGTCTCGGCCACGCCGTTGAAATAGGTCATCTCGTTGAAGAGCCCGTTCATGCCCCCTTCGGCGCTCGCGCCGTTGTCGCCGACAATGTAGAAGATCAGCGTGTTGTCGAGCTGACCGGTCGCCTCGATGGCCTGGATCAGCCGCCCGATCTCCGTGTCGGTGTACTCGCCGAACCCGGCGAACACTTCCATCTGTCGGGCGAAGAGCTTCTTCTCATCCGGGCTCAGGGCGGCCCAATCCTTGATGGCCCCCGGCTTGGGCGCGAGCTTCGTATCCGCCGGCACCACGCCCAGCCGCTTTTGCCGCGCCAACGTCTCCTCGCGCAGCTTGTCCCAGCCCTGGTCGAACTTGCCCTTGTACCTGGCGATCCACTCTTTTGGGACATGGTGGGGCGCGTGGGTGGCTCCGGGCGCGAAGTAGATGAAAAACGGTTTGTCCGGCGTGAGCGATTTCTGATAGCGCATCCAGTTGATGGCCTGGTTGGTCATGTCGGTCATGAAATGGTAGTTCGGGTCCTTGGGCAGCTCGACCTGGTTCATCCCGTCGTAGAGCAGCGGCGCCCACTGGTTGGTCTCGCCGCCGATGAAGCCGTAGAACTTGTCGAAGCCCGAGCGGGTCGGCCAGCGGTCGGTGGGGCCGGAGGGGCTGACCTCCCAGGCCGCGGTCTCGTGCGACTTGCCGAAGGCGGCGGTGCTGTAACCGTTCAGCCGCAGCATCTCCGCCAGCGGCGCCACGCGGTTGGGGCGCTGCCCGGTTTGCCCGGGAAAGGCGGTGGCGGTCTCCGTGATCGAGCCGAGGTTGTTCACATGGTGGTTACGGCCGGTGAGCAGGGCGGCGCGGGTCGGCGAGCACAGCGCCGTGGTGTGGAACTGGTTGTAGCGCAGCCCGCTCTGGGCCAGGCGCTCCACCGTCGGCATGTGGATGGGCCCGCCGAAAGCGCTGGACTGGCCGAACCCCATGTCGTCGATCAGCACGATGAGGACATTGGGCGCCTTGGCGGGCGCCTTGACTTCGAACCGCGGCGGCGGCGTGGCCTTACGGACATCAAACACCGTGCTGTGTGGGTATTGGGGTTCCGGGATCGGCAGCACCGTGCGGTCGGTCGGTAGCACCGCCGCGGGGGCGGCCTCCGGCGCGGCGACGGGGGCCGCCGTTAGCATGGCTGCAAGGACAAATGCCAGGATTACTGAAACGAGCAATCTTGTCTGCATACGTATTCCTTACTTGTCTGAATTTTATCGGCCGCTGTACCCGCTTTATTGGCGTTGGCTGTCGGCCCGAAGCGGGGCGCGCCCCAGGCCAGCAATGGGTGAGGAATTATGAAATTGCGCAAATTGTAATCATCGCAAGAAGTGGAAACAAGGTCAACTTAGATTTAATCCAGTGCAGCTTAGACCTTAGATCATTTGGCCACATCTACCAGGGGACGGGTAGCAAGCCTAATACTATCATCGATCTTGTTGACCTGAAGCCGGCTGAGGGGTTACAGGCGCCCCAGAGTTAGTAGTTTTTCCGCGCTGTCGCTGGCGTCGCCACCCATATAGACGAAGTAACTGTCAAGAAAAAATCCCCACCGGCCTTTCCAGGCCTCGAACCGTCCCTTCACTCCGATGGCATTGGTGAATAGTTTTTCGGCAATGTCCCACCAAGGCACATTGACTTTGGTGGTGTGGCCCAAGACGGTGGTGCTGACATTCGCGCCCGGGATCCATACATAGGGGCTAAAAAAGAACTGCCACTGGTCTTGCTGGTGGATGGGGAGGCGGTTGTCCTGCTTGGTTTTCGCGGCCGCCTCCGGGGTTGTGCTGGCCGCCCCCGGAGGCGTGCCTGTCCCCTCTTCGGCATATCCCGAGTGAGACAAACACACGAGTAGCAGGATTAACCATAATGGCTGGCCCCAGTCTCTTCAAGGTTTCCCCCTTCGCCTGCTCTATGGCCGGTCTCTTTGATTCGCCCGCCCCATGATTAAATGAGCACGTTTCCTTAGCACCGGGCCGCGTCCGTTAAGGAGCGCGGCCCGGCGGTTCTCTGGATTACTTATAGCGATTGCCAAAAGTTTTTTCCGATTGTTTTTTGACGTAGGGGCACAGCGTGCTGTGCCCCTGCACCTTGGGCACGGCTCGCCGTGCCCCTGCGGGGAAATTACTTTGGGCAACCCCTATAAGTTTCAAGAAGATGGCCTCGCCCTGCAGGAACAGCTTGGCGCCGCCCGCCATGGTTTCCATGCCGGTTTTAATGACCTGGTTCCCCTGGGCGAATTTATCCGCCGCGCCAGCGCTCTAGCTACCTGGTCGTTCATGGCCATGCCCTTCTTCATCATTTCCTTGCCGTCCTGCGCGATCTTGAAACCGTCCACCATCATCTTGAGCCCTTGCTTCGCCACGCTAGTCATGGGGACCCTGACGTTAATGACGTTCTCCTCCTTTGCCCCGGCTTTATTTCACCTTAATCCACAGCAGCCGGGCCACCGTGGGGCCGGGATTGCGCCATTCGCCGGGGACTTCCGAGGTCAGGTAAATCACGTCCCCGGTTTTCAGGTTGTGCACCCCTTGGCCCACCCGCACCTGCAATCTTCCTGACAGGACATAGCCCATTTCCTCGCCCTTATGGAAGAAAAAGTGGCCGGGCAGGGTTTCCTTGGGGGGTATTTCAATGAGGTAGGGCTTGGCTTTAACCTCAAAATCCACCGGGTAGAGGAGCCGGGCAAAGACCGCGCCTTGGGGCATATCCGGGAGCTTGACCTCCACCGCGTCCGGGGCCGTGAAAATCAGGCGCGCCTTGCCTTCCGGCCGCTCCTCGAAAAAAGAGGCGAGGTTCACCGACAAGACTTCCCCCATTTTGATGAGAGCCGGCAGGGAGGGGTAAATTTGATTGCTTTCCACCTGGGAAATGGTGCTGGGGGTGACCCCCACCAGCCTGGAGAGCTCCGTCTGGGACAGCCCCCGCTTCAGGCGGAATTCCTTGAGGCGCAGACCCAGGTCGATGCGCCCCGGGACCCGCCTTTCGTCTTCAAAAGTGACCGTGAGGTCCTTGGTCCAGTAAACGTGGGGTTTATGAAACTCTTCCGGGCTGCGGTTTTCCGCCTTCAGGATCATCAGGGAGGTGGTGCCGCGCTTGATGGTCAATTCGATGGCCACCTGGGCGATCTGGTTGATCTGGGCCCGGAACCGGGGGGAATGGGCATTCTTTTCCAACACCCAGTAAGCAATAGTATTGAGTTCGTAGAGCCGGGGACAGGAATGGGAATAAAAGTTGAGGAACCGGTCTTCGCTGCCCCAAAGCTCCTGCATGCCGGTGATGCTCTCGAAAATAAACCGCACGTCTCCCTCAAAGCCGGCGTGCACCCCATAGAGCAGGTCGCTGAACCCCTGGGGGTTCCGGGGGTCCTCCACCTTGAGGATGCGGCAGGGCAGATCGGCCTCCAGGCCTTCGTAAAACTTGAGAAAGATGGCGGAGCCGTTGCCCTTGCCGTTGGTGAAGCAGTCCAGGATGGTGAGCGCCGGATATTCCGCCAGGTGCCCCAGCTTGTCCAGAAGATTCTTGGGAGACCGGTCAAAACTCACGTAAATAATGGGTTTCTTCTGGAGGTGGCAGGCCAGTAGAAAGTTTAGCGAAAAAACCGGGGCCAGGCTGCCGGCGTCATCATGCCAGACCACGTTATCGCCGATATACAGCCCGCCCAGGAGCAGGTCCAGGCGGCTGACTCCCGAAGGCACCCGTTGCTTTTCTGTGGACATTTCCGGTTTCACCCCAAAAATATAATGTAAAACCTCTGCAAAACACCTGATGGAACGGGGATTAAAATCCCCTCCCCTTCGAGGGGGGAGGCTTAGGGTTTTGCAGAGCTCTCTTTTTTATAAACATTTTAAGGCAGTTGCCGACGGACGTCAAGAAAGCGGAATTGTCCGTCCTTCTCCCGTGCAAAGGAAATAAAATTAAGTAAAACTAAAAAATATCTTGCTTTTTAACAAAATTGCCGGTAATTTTTAGTCAAACTAACAACTATGTAAAATAATTAGTTGAAAGATTTTGCCCTTCCGAGTTTAAATTATTAATATCTCTAAATATTTTTAGCCAGCCAGAAGCTGGCTTATTTTTTGCATTTATATTCAGGTTTGGCCCGGTTTCCTCCTATTTCCATCAAAGACCTTATTCAAAAAGGAGTAGTAAACCATGTCTTTAAGCAATCCCAATCGCAGTCCCGCCACCCTTACCAAAACCCGGGTGCAAGCCGCTCCCATTTCCGGCATCTGCGTCACCTGTCTCGATGGTTGTCCCGGACCCTGTGAAATCGGCCGCTCCGCGGTTCGAGGCCGGGAATTGCTCTATCCCATGCCCTT
>VGSO01000146.1 GCA_016874945.1 Deltaproteobacteria bacterium | reverse complement strand
GCCTGGAAGGAGCCGAATTAGCGGCAACTTCCAGTTCTGCCAGAGAACAATTCTCCAGGTTGGGCGCAATCCGTCTGGGCACAAATGAAGGAAAACATACTTTTCATAAAAAGTCTAGTTTTTTGTATCCTATTTTTGTCTTTGACCGGAAAAAACTTTTGGCAAACGCTATAAATATATTTTTTATCGACCCTTTGCCTTGAAATTAAAATCAAGACAGCTAATCCGAGACACAGGCTTTCTCCCAGTTGCGCCAGGGCTTTTACCGGAGTTGGTCGAATCTTTTGCCAATGATCGAAACCAGAACTTTCAAATTAGTTCCACCATCTTCTGTATGGCCGTAAAATATAAACCCAAATGGATCTCTTCCGGGTGAATATTTTTAGCCCGGGCGGCCATTTCCTGATAGGCCCGGATTTGGGGAGCGTACTTTTCTTTTTCCTGGGTGATAAAGGCGTCCCAATCTTCTTCCCTTTCCGGCCTGGAGGTCTTGTAGTCCAGCAGCCACCAATCCCGGCCGTCGAAGGCCAGGCGGTCCATGACCCCCCGGCGGATCACCCCTAACTGAGGTTGGGATTCCAGCAGCCATTCGCTGGCTCCCTCAGGGAGCCGGGGGGCCAGCAGGCGGCTTAAAAACGGATCGCGGCGACAGGCGGCCACTTCCGCCAAAATCTCCGGAGCCAGTCTGGGCGCGGCCTCGGGAGCCAAACCTTCCTGGCGCAGGGCCGCGGCCACCGCTTCCGCCGAGGGCAAGTCCCCCCCCCGGGCCAGGGTGTCCAGGAGGCGGTGGATCACCCGGCCTCGGATCCAGGGGGTGTCAGTCTCAGCCGCCCCCTCGGCCCGGCCAGGCTCGCCTTCCCAAACCTCTTGGGCCATCCGGGAGGGAAACTCCATCCGGTAAGGCGCGGCCTCGGGGGTGAAATCCCAGGCCGGGGGCAGCTCCACTTCGGGCTGGACGCCGGCGGTGGCGGCGGAAACCAGGGTAAACGCTTCTCCCCGGATTTCCGGGTCGGCCCAGAGAAAAGTTCCCGGGGCTGCCTCCGGGCGGCCGTAATGCCGCCACAGCCAGCCCAAGGGGCTGTCCGGGGGAACCCTGGTAATGCCTTCCCCATCCTGCTTTATGACCCCGGACAGCGTCAGGCGCCGCCGGGCCCGGGTGGCGGCCACGTAGAAGACCCGCCGGGCTTCATCCAGAATGCGTCGTCTTCTCAATCGGTTAAGCAACCGATAGAAAGAACTCTGCTTCTCCTGGAGGTAAGCCCGGGCCAGGGCCAGACCGTGGAGGCCGGTCCCGGGGATTTCCTCCAAAAGAAAGGGAGGAATTTTGTCATCGGCTTGCAGCGGCTGCCAGTCCAGATAAGGGATGAAAACCCGGTCGAACTCCAGGCCCTTGGCCAGGTGCACCGTTAAGATTTCCACCTGCGAGTCCTGGGACCGGGGGTCCGGCGGCTGGTAGGCGTCCCGGAGGTAAAAATCGGCCCGGGACAGGGTTTCTTCCGCCAGGCCCGATTCGGCTTCCACCAGAAGGTCCAGATAGGCCCGGGCGTTGGCCACGCCTCCAGGTCCTTCCCAGGCCGCCAGACCCTGCCAGGCCAGGCTGGCTTCCAGCAAATTTTGCACCACTTCCGCCAGGGGGCGGCGGCCCACCTGCTCCCGGGCCAGGAGCAGCGGCTCCAGGAATCGGCGCAGCTCGGGGGGGCATGCCTCCGAGGCCGCAAATTTCCCAAACTTCTCCGGCCACCCCTCTCCCGGCATACCCGCGGTCCGGGCCAGGACCTCCAGGGGTTGAGGGGCCCAGGGGCCCCTCAGGACCGCGGCCCAGGTCAGGTCGTCCTGGGGCCGCACCAGGGCCCGGCCCAGGTTGTGCAGGTGCCGCACCACCAGGCTGTCGGTGAGCTTCAATCCCTCCCGCACCCTCACGGAAAGCCCGGCGTCTTGCAAGGCCTGAAGATAGGTCGCCAGGTGGGTGCGGGCGAAAAGGAGCACGCCGATTTTTTCTTCCGGCTCCGCCTGGGCCGCGGCCTGAGCCAATTGCCCGGCCAGCCAGCGGGCCTCCGCCTCCCGGGGAGTATCGGCCCCTGACCCCAAAAAAAGGGCCAAATAAGGGGCCTCCCCCGCCGCGGCCTTAGGCCCGGGGGTGGCTGCATGAAATTCCACTCTTTCATGGGAGGAGGCCCCGGCCATCACCGTCTGGCCAAAGACCTGGTTGGCCCAATCAATCAAGGTGCGGGTGGACCGGAAATTGGCGTTGAGCAGCAGGGGATCCAGGGGGAAACGGCTTTCGGGGCACGGCAGCCCTTCCCGGGACTCCAAGAACAGGCGCACCTTGGCCTGGCGCCAGCCATAAATGGACTGCTTGGGGTCCCCCACCACCGACAGGGTGCGCCCGTCCCCCGCCTCCCATCCGGAAACCAGGCGGCACAGGAGGGTCATCTGGCCCTGGCTGGTGTCCTGAAATTCATCCACCAGCAGGTGCTTGATCCGGTAATCCAGGCGCAGGAGCACCTCTCCCGGGTTTTCCCCATCCAGGAGCTTCAGGGCCGCTTGCTCCAGGGCGATGAAGTCCAGGGCCCGACGGCGGCTCAACAGCTCCTCATAAACGGCCAGGGCTTCTCCGAGCAAAATCACCAGATCCTGGAGGGCCGCCACATCCTCGGGATGGGCGCCGGTGAGGGTCAATTCCCGGCAATCCTGGAGCATTTGGGCCACTGTTGAGGGAATCTCCCTTACCAGTGCGGCCCACTCAGTCTTGCTAAAATCCGGGGGGAACCCGTATTTAGGAGATAATTGTTTCCTGGGCTCACCCTTTTGGGTAAGCAGGACCTCAGCCAGAGCCTGCCATTGGGGCAGGTCTTGGGGCCGGGCGCCGGGAACCTGGGGCGGCAGTTTCGAGGCCAGCTCCGCGCCCCCGCGGTCCAACTCTCTCCAGAATTCCGGCCAGAGCTTTCCCAGGGGACAGGCGGCGAATTCATCCCCCAGGGTCTGGAGGGAAGGGGTTAAAACCATCCGGAACCGCTTCTCCAGCAGGTCCTGGTAGGCTTCCGGCTGACGGCTCAACCGGGCCAGCTTCAGGAAATCCTCCAGGCTGTCCCGCCGGGTCAGCAATCCCCTAAATTCCCGGGCCAGCCGGGGCCAGTCGTTGTTGAGGCGCACCAGCCGCCGCACCAATGCCAGGCGCACGGAGTCATCATAGGGACGGGCCGCCAGCCGCCGCCGCAGCTCCTCCAGGGCTTCCTCCTTGACCCATTCCGCTTCCTGTTCCAGGAGTTGAAAATCCAGGGGCGCGCCCGCCTCCTGGGGCGCCAGCCTTAAGAGCTGGGCGCAGAAGCTGTGGAAGGTCATGATCGGCAGGCGCTCCGGGGCCAGCTTCAGGGCCGCGGCGTCGCCGTGGCGGCGAAAGACCTGCTCCACCAGGGAAACCAGCAACCGGTCCAAGGCGGAAGAGTCGGGGCCGATGGCCGGGGGAGCCCTCAGAAGCTCCATCACCCGGGTGCGCAGTTCTCCCGCGGCCTTGCGGGTGAAGGTCAGGGCCAGGAGTTCTTCCGGCTCCTGGACCTGGGCCAGCAGGGCCAGGAACCGGGCCAGGAGCACCGAGGTCTTGCCCGAGCCCGCGGGGGCTTCCAGGTGGAAGCTCTCCCGGATGCTCAAAGCCCGGTCGCGGGCCGCCTGGTCTGCCGGCAGGTCAGTCACCGCCCTCTTCCTCAACCTCTTCCCCCGGCTCCGGGACAAAGCCGCAGACCAGGGGGTAAACGCAATATTGGCAGGCTTTTAAATCCTTGCCCGTGGGCGCCGGCTGGGGGGCCGGGAGGAAATTCCCCCGGTCCAGGCGGTCCCCCAGGTCCCGCAGCCGGTCTTGCCACGCGGCCAGGACCCGGTCCCATTCAGCCGCCTTCGCCTTAAAGTCTTCATATTTCAAATGCTTGCTCCGGGACGACTTGAGGCCGATGACCCCGGCCCGCACTCCTTCCGCCTCCGGGGGCGCTTCCACCTTCCGGTTAATCAGGGCCAGGAGATAACCGGCCAACTGAAAGTCCGCCAATTCTTCAAAGATCTTCTTGGCGCCGGGGACTTCGCCGGTCTTGTAGTCCCAAACCACCAGGTCCCGGTTCCCGGGATGATAATCGACCCGGTCGATGCGGCCCTTTAGAGCAAAGGGCCAGCCTTCCCCCCGGAGGTCCCGAAACGCCGCCTCCAGATGCAGCCAGCGCCAGCCCTCAATAAATCTATCTCTTTCCTGGCGGAGCCATTCCCACAGCAGCCCGGCCTCTTCGCCTAGCAGGCGCTCCCACTCCGCCTGCCAGTGGAGGTCGGGGAGGCTGCCCGCCAATATCTTCCGGGCCGCGTCGAGCAGCAGCTCCCGGGCCTGTTCGTGGTGTTCGTCCTCCCAAACGCCGGCTTGATCCAGAATCTTTCCAAATTCCCCGGCGAACCGGGCCAGGATCTGGTGGAGCGCGGCGCCCCGCTCCCGGGGGTCCAGACCCGGGGCGATCTCCGGCAGGTCCTCAATCTCCAGCAAAACCTCCAGCAGGAACCGGCAGGGGCAGGACAGGGCGGCCTGGGCCCTGGTAATGCTGAGCTGGGAAGGCGCCGGGAGGAAAACGGGAACGACTTCTTCCATCCCGGGGCCGGTCTCTCTCACCTGTAAAGCCGCCCGAACCGCCGGGGCCCGCAGCCAGGCCCGGTGGGGGCGGCTCAAGATACTGATATCCTCAGGTTTCCATTCCCCCAGGTGAAGAGGCGTGGCCGCCCGTTCTTCCTGAGCCACCGCCTGGGGCCGGGTGAGGATGACCTGGGGGGCCGCGGCCAGCAAGGCTTCAAAGACCTCCCGGGCAAAACGATGCTGGCTGGCGTAGCTACCGCCCAAAACTTTGGCTTTTTCCTGGGCGCTGAGCAGTGGCAAGGCCCGGGGCGGCGCCGGAAAGGCCCCGGAGTTCATCCCCAGGCAGTACACCCGGTCAAAATCCAGGCCTCGCATCTCCAGGTGACCAAGAATTTGGAGGCCCGCCTCCTGAATGCCGGGACCGGGAAGGACTTCCGCCCGGGCCCCGCAGGTGAGCCACTCCAGTAATTCTCCCGCGTCCACCGGCTCAGGCAGCACCGAATCCAGTTCCGTCAGTAGTCCGGTGAGGCGGTTCCAGGCCGCGGTTTCCTCCGGGCTTAATTCTCCGGGGAATCCCAGGCTGGCCCAAGCCTCCCGGAGCCGGCCCCCCCATTCCCGGGCGGGAATGGGGCCGGCGGAAAAGGCGGCAAACATTTTGTCAAGGAGTTCGAGGACTTGTAGGCCAGAACCTTTTTCCTCCTGGCGCACCGCCTGCCCCAAGCGCTTCCAGCCCTGGTCCGCCCGCCGGTCCCGAAAAAGCCGGTCCCACCGGCCCAGGAGGGGCTGATAAGGCCGCAATGCCCCATAATAGGGAGATAACAGGAGGGATATCAGGTCTTCCCGGCGCTCTCCCCCGGTGAGAAATCTTAAGGGGAGCAGGGCCGCCTGGAACAGGGGAGTATCCGCCACGGCCGGGCCTTTGGAAACATTGTAGGCGTAACCTTCTGCGGTTTGGGCCGGGCCCAGGAGTTCGGCCAAGACCCGCCGGAGCAAAGGGCCGTACTGGTCCATTTCCGGTGAAGTAACCGCCAGCCGGTGCAGGGGAATGCCTTCCGCCGCCGCGGCCCTCACCAGCTCCCCCGCCACCCATTCCACCTCCCGGCCGCGGTGGGGGAGGGTCACCGCCGCCTGCACCGCCTGCCGGGAGCCTGCCACCTCCAGGAAGATCAGCCGGGTGCGCCGGGCCGCGGCCTGGAACCAGGCGTCTTCCGCCTTCGCCGGAGTCTTAAAACCCACTGCAAAAACCTTTTCCGGCAGTTTGACCAGGCCCGATTCCAAGCTCCGGGTGAGATAAACCGGCAACCCGCCCTCGGTGATTAAGCCCTCCTGGGACAACTGCTCCCGAAAGAGGCGGGTTAGCTGACGCCGCCAGGCCACCAGGGGCGGGTCCGAGGGGTCCGGCTGGATGGGAAGGAGGGAATGGCGGCAAAGGATCAGGTAAGCCTCATCCAGGGCCCGGGCCCACTCCAAAGTGGCCCCGGCCCCTTCCAGGGGCGGGCCGGAGGCCAGCGCCCGAAGCCATAGGGATAAACGCTTAAGATAAGGGGCTATACTGACCGGCGGCCACCGGGAGGCGAAAAGTTCGTGCATCCAGCCTTGAAGGGTGAGGAGAGGCAGCGGCTCCCAGACCCGGCGGCCGGCGGACAGCTCCCGCCGGCGCTGGCGGTCCCATACCTGGCGGGCCAGGCGCATATGGGGGACGATGGCTAAAGAGCCGGGGCCGGCCTCTTGCAGGAGGTAATCCTGGAGGGCAAGGCTGGTGGGAAAGGCCGGCAGTAACATACTATTTTGCACCTAAAGGTCTTGGCGGGGTTATCTTGAACCCAGCTTCCCGGCCATCTCGCTCCCTTTCCAGGGCCAATGGCCGTTGATCTCCACTTCCAGGGCAAAGCTCAGCACGATGCGGATGAGCACCAGCAGGCCCAGCATTCCCAGGTCCTGAAAGTTGAGACCCACCGCCACGGTGCTGACGATATCCGACGCCACCAGAAACTCCAGACCCAGGAGCACCGCCTTGCCGAAGCTGCTGCGGTATTGCTGGTAACAATCCCCCAAGCCCCGCTCCCGGAGCAGGCCGCGGATGAATATGACGGTGGTGATCACCGCGCCCGCCACGATAATGGCGATGCCCACGCACTCAATGCCCACGCCGATGAGCTTCAGGACCCAGTCGAACCCGGTGAGCTTGTCCAGAGAGGAAATTTTCATGGCGTCATCCCGGTTAACGAGTGAAACGAAAAATAAACACCCAAAACCATGGAAATTAGTGTAGGTTGGGCACGGCCCACCATCTTTGGGGCTCAGTCCGGAATTCAATGCCAGGCAGGCGCGGAGGCCCGCCCCATCCAGCAGGGGCGCCTCGGCGGGGCGCCCGGCGCCGGCTGAAGCCTGCGGCTACATTTTCAGACCAGTCGCTCATGAACCGTTGGCTCACCCGTAAATCCTGAAAAGTTTCTGTAGCCAGGCTTTAGCCAGCGCCGGCACAGGCTGGAAAGCCTGTGCTACTGAATCCGAGTTTCTGGTTTTTTCGCGAAGATTTTGCCTGTAACACCTTGATTTGATTAAAGTAATTAGGTCATTTTTTAGTTTGGTTGCGGCCTT
>VGSO01000145.1 GCA_016874945.1 Deltaproteobacteria bacterium | reverse complement strand
TCCCCTGCCCTGCCCCCACCGGGCCGCCAGAGTCTGGCGGTTCAGGGGGATGCGCCACCGCCGGGACAATTCCTCCACCACCATGAATCCCAGGTTGTGGCGGGTGAAGGCGTACTGCGGGCCGGGGTTCCCCAGGCCGACGATGAGGCGCTTGGACATGGACTTTCAGAAAGACTTTGGGAAGAAAATCTCAGAAGTGATATTTTAATTAAATTAATAAGATATTATTTTTAACCAATTGGATATATTATTTATAGTTGGCTTGCATGAAGCTATCCTTTCTGCATAATTAACTATCCTAATCGAATCAACATGTTCCCTTATTATAATATTATTTTTTGCTAGAAAAAGAAAAGCTGCCATCATGCCTGTTCTCTTATTACCATCATTAAACGTATGGTCTTTGATTATATAGAACAGATAAGTTGCAGCTTTCAAAAAAACTGAATGATACAATTCCTTGCCGAATATATTTTGTTTTGGGGCAGCTAATAAAAATTCAAATGAGTTAAGGTTCTTAATATTACAACCTCCTTCAAAGTAAATACCTCCATAGATATCTATCATTATTTTATTAAGATAAATAATTTCTTCTTTGCTTAGGTAATATATCATCTTTCGGCAAGTTTTTCCCAGGCATCTTTATATCTCTCTAAGTATCTATTAATAATCTCAGTAGTATCGGCATTGTTATCAGACGCAAAACCATTAATGAAAGGGTGAAGATTAAAATCGCCTCTCATTGGTTCAAAATAAACAATGGCTTCAACATAATTGATGGCAGATATCTTTTTCTTAGACATTTTAGTATCCCTATTATTATTTATCAAGTTCCAGTATCTTAGTTAATTTTTTACATTTTATCCATGTGAATTTTTTATAAGGGGTAATTAGTGCAATATCTACCTCACCACCAACCGTTGGGATCATATTTGCAAACCTTTGAAACTTTGCAGTCGTATTTATTAAATATTCAGCATAATCTACTGCATCTTGAAGAGAAAAACTTGCGTATTTTGTTGAAAGACGAGGGTCTTTTTTTCCTATTTCCCATAAATTGCTTGCTACGGCTATGTCCCCCCCAATAGTACATCCAGAACCAATTCTTTCTTCAATATTAGGTTTCTTGCCAATATGGATTTCAATTGTTTTTCCTATTTCATTGTCATATCCAACAATTAAGAATCCTAATGGCTTGAACGTGTCTGGGGCTTTATCAATATCCTTAAATTGTTTTTTGATTTCACCATGGAAATATTCCATAAGTTTCTTAGCAATCTTAGTAACTACTGCCTTCTCATTTGAGGAATCTATTTGTTCAAGTAATTTAACATGATAATAAATTGTTTTTTCATTCAAAATAGCCATACCATATGTGGCTATCCCATAATGTTCTTTGTAAGCAAATACTTTTTGTGCATAAGATGAAACAGAGGACGGTATAGGAAGGGGGGGAAATTTAATATCCTTTAATTGAATATCTTTTTTACAAGCGGGACATTGTCCTTTAAATTCTCCTTGTATTCCAATTTCACCTCTCGTAGTGGATAGACTATCGGCAGCAATTACTAGCCCATCAGGAACACGGAGAGAAACTGCGAGGGTCATTATAATATCCTTTTAACCGAAGGGTTAAAATGCTTTGAATTTAGAAACTAGACAAAGGATATCCAAGTTTTCTCATTTGTATATATATTATCCCCAAAAAAGCCAGAAAAAAAGGGAAGATTATCATATTAAAGGCGATAAAACTTAAATCTAAATCAAAAATTTCGGAATCTTACCACTAGGTTAAACAAACAACGAACTCACCGAATCCTGGTTATGAATGCGGCGGATGGCCTCGCCCAGGAGGGGCGCCACCGACAGGACCCGGATCTTTTCCAAGGCCGCGGCTTCGGGGCTTAAGGGAATGGTGTCGGTCACCGCCACGGTCTGGAGCAGGGACCCCTGAATATTGCTCACCGCGTTGCGGCTCATCACCGGGTGGGTGGCGCAGGCGTGCACCGCCCGAACCCCGTGGCGCAGGAGCAGTTCCGCCGCCATGGTCAGGGTGGCCCCGGTGGTTATCATGTCGTCCACGATGACCGCTTCCTTCCCCCAGACATTGCCGATGAGGGTCATGGCCCGGATGGACGCGCCATCCCGACGTTTATCAATAATGGCCAGGGAGGTGTCCAATCGTTTGGCATAGGCCCGGGCGCGCTCCACCCCGCCGGCGTCGGGGGAGACGATAACCACGTCCGCATCGAAATTCTCCCTGATATATTCCAGAGTCACCGGCGCCGCGAAAAGATGGTCCACCGGGATATTGAAAAAGCCCTGGATCTGGCCGGAGTGCAGGTCCATGGCCAGCAGGCGGGTGGCCCCCGCGGTGCTCAGAAGATCCGCCACCAGTTTGGCGGAAATGGGAGTCCGGGGCGCGGTCTTGCGGTCCTGGCGGGCATAGGCATAATAGGGCACCACCGCGGTGATGCTCCGGGCGGAGGCCCGTTTCAGGGCATCCAGCATAATAAAGAGTTCCATCATATGTTCATTGGCCGGCATGCTGAACGGCTGGATGACATAAACGTCTTTACCCCGCACGTTTTCATGGAACTCCACCCGGATCTCCCCGTCCGAGAAGCGCCCCACGGTGGCTTCCCCCAGGGGCACCCCCAGGTGCTGGCAAATTTTTTCCGCCAGGGGACGGTTGGCATTGCCGGTAAAAATTTTCAAACCATCCATGTGTCGTTCTCCCAGCCCGGGTCCTCCGCGGGCCCGGTGAGGCCTCGGGTGATGGTCATCCAGCCGGAAAAGTGCCGCCGCATTCCCCGGGCCGCGTCTCGGGCGGCGTCCAATGAATCAAAAAGAGCGAACAAGGTGGGGCCGCTGCCGGACATGCCCTGAATCCGGGAGCCCAGTTCCGCCAGTTGCTCCAGCAGTTTGGATAATTCGGGAAAATGTTTCAGGGTTACGGTTTCCAAATCGTTGTGAACCCAGGCCTCGGGTGTCTTGGAATTCCAATCCTCCATAACTTTCGCCTTCAGATTGGCCGGGTCCAGGTTTTGGTAAACCCAGCGGGTGGAGACGGACACCCCCGGGTTGAGCAGCAGGTACCAGTAAGGCGGTAAAGTTATGGGCGTCAGTTCCGTCCCGATGCCCCGGGCCACCGCCGGCCCGTTCAATAAGAAAAAAGGAACATCCGCTCCCAGACCGGTTGCCAGGCGGTGCAAGGCGGTTGTCTCCAAGGGCCGCCCCAGAAGTTGGTTCAGTCCCAGCAGGGTCCCCGCGGCGTCGCTGCTGCCGCCCCCCAGCCCTGCGGCCAGGGGGATGCGTTTGTCCAGGGTGATATGGACCCCGAGCCGGCGCCCCCATTCCCGCCCATAGGCCAAGGCGGCCCGCACCGCCAGGTTCTCTTCCCCTGCGGGAATACGGGGGTCATTGCACTCCAGGGTGACGCCGGTTCCGCCCGGCCGGATAATCAACTCATCCGCCAGGCTCAGGGGCTGCATGACAGTCATCAGGTCGTGGTAGCCATCGGGGCGACGCCGGACCACCCGGAGGTAAAGGTTGACCTTACCGGGACAGAGCCGCCGCAGTCCTTCAGCGCCAGAACTCCTGCTCAGCCTGCCTCCTTGATGTACTGCATCCGCAGGTCATAGAGCAGGTGATCAAACATGTCCTCTTCATCCGCGGTCAGGTTGCCCCGGGTCTTTTCCCGCAGCATCCCCAGGAGGTCGATGGTCTGCTTGGCCAGGGGCAGGCTCTTGTTAAACTCCCCGGTGTCGGGGTTGGGCAGCGCCCCTAGATGAATAAAAGCCGAGGATCCTAAGGAAAATAGGAAAGAGGAGAAGGTGATTTGCGGCAGAAGAATGTCCTCGTCCACCTCAGCTCCCGGTGGAGGCCCCACCTCTGCCTCTTGGGCCGCCTGCTTGGCCGCTTCCTCTTCCAGGACCCTGGCCTCCTCTTCCTCGCTGAGCTGGTGAAACCGCCGATCCTTGACGGTATAGCCCTTGTCCTCAGGTTCGGCCATGTTTGCTCTCCGAAATATTTTTAAACCACAGATGAACACAGATTAACACGGATTAATAAAATCATCTGTGTCCATCTGGGTTAATCTGTGGTTCCTATAACTCCAATTGGGTGCATTCGGCCACGTGTACCAAGGCCCGGACGTCGGCCAGGCACTCGGGAGTCACCGGGGTGTCGGTGGTCAGAAGGATGACGTTCTGGCCCCGTTCCTTTTCCTGGCCCACGTTCATCCGGGCGATATTGATCTTGTGACTGCCGATGGTGGTGCCGATGGCGCCGATGACCCCGGGCACGTCCGTGTTGTAAATGAACAGCATGTGGCCCTCGGGAATGGCCTCCAGACGGAACTTGTTGATCCGGACCAGGCGAGGCTCGTATTTGCCGAAAATGGTGCCGGCCACCGTGTTCTCATCCGACCCGGTGCGCACCGTCAGCCGGATCAGGGTGGTGAAGTCCTCGGCGGAGGCCACTTTCTCTTCCCGGACGTGAATGCCCCGGGTTTCGGCCATCATAGGCGCGTTGACGTAGTTCACTTCATCCCCCACCACCGGGAAGAGCAATCCTTTGAGAATGGTCTGGGTGATGGGCTTGACGTCCAACTTGGAGACTTCGCCAATGTAAGCCACCGTTACGCCGGTGATGGCGCCCTGGGTGACCTGGGACTGGAAGCTCCCCAGGGCTTCGGCGAGAGTGAGATAGGGCTTGATCTGGGATAGGGTCTCCTGACTCACCGACGGGGCGTTCACGGCGTTCCTGATGGTGCCCATGAGGAGATATTCCAGGATCTGCTCGCAGATGGCCACGGCTACGTTGGCCTGGGCCTCCTCGGTGGAGGCGCCCAGGTGGGGGGTGCAGATGACGTTGGGCAGCTCCAGCAAGGGAAATTCCGCCGGTGGTGGTTCTTGTTCGAAGACGTCCAGCGCGGCGCCGGCCACCTTCCCCTCCTTAAGGGCTTCCAAGAGGGCCTCTTCATCGATGAGCCCGCCCCGGGCGCAGTTGATCAGGCGCACCCCGGGCTTCATCTTGCGGAAGGCCTCTTTATTCAGGAGCCGGGCGGTCTCTTTGGTCTTGGGGATGTGCAAAGTGATGAAGTCCGCCCGGGCCAGCACTTCGTCCAGGGAAACCAGTTCCACCCCCATGTTGGCCGCCACTTCCTTGGTGATGAAAGGGTCATAGGCAATAACCCGCATCCTCAGGCCCACGGCCCGTTCCGCCACCACCGAGCCGATGCGGCCCAGCCCGATGACGCCCAGGGTTTTGTTAAACAGCTCCGTGCCCTGGAACTTCTTCTTTTCCCATTTGCCTTCCCGCATGGATTGGGCCGCCTGGGGGACATTGCGGGCCAGGGCCATCATCAAAGACAGGGCGTGCTCCGCGGTGGTGATGGTGTTGCCGCCGGGGGTGTTCATCACTACGATGCCCCTTTTAGAGGCCAAGGGGATGTCCACGTTGTCCAACCCCGTGCCCGCCCGGCCCACCACTTTGAGTCGATTGGCCGCCGCGATGAGGTCCGCGTTCACCTTGGTGGCGCTGCGGATTACCAGGGCGTCCGCGTCTTTGATGGCTTCTTTCAGTTCCTCCGGGCTCATGCCCGGTTTGTTGACCACTTCAATGCTGGGGTGGCCTTCCAGGACCGCGATCCCGGCGGCGGACAGGTTGTCGCTAATGAGGACCTTCATGCTGCTGCCTCCTTGCCTAATACTTGATTGGCCGCCTGGACCCCGGTCCCCAAAGCCACCTTATAGCCCAACTGGTTCAGCACGATTTCCAGACCGGCAATGGCGCCCACCAGGTCCACTTCGTCAATATAGCCCATGTGAGCGATGCGGAAGATTTTGCCCTTGGCCTGAGCCTGGCCGCCGGCGATCCAGATGCCCCTTTTGCGCAGTTCCGCCACCACCTTCTGGCCGTCCACCCCGGCGGGGGCCATTGCCGCAGTAAGGACCACCGAGGAGTAATCCTTGGAGTAAAGCTCCAGGCCCATGGCTTTCATGGCAGCCTTGGTGGCTTCGGAAAGCCGCCGGTTGTGGGCGAAGACCTTCTCCAGACCGTCCCGGCGGATCTTGGCCAGGACTTCCTGCAAGCCCAGAATCAGGGAAACCGGCGAGGTGTAAGGGGTTTGGTTCTTTTCCTGGGATTTGCGCGCCTTGGCAAAATCGAAATAATATTTGGGCAGGGTGGAAGCCTTGACAAATTCCCAGGCCTTGTCGCTCAGGGCCGCGAAGGCCAGGCCCGGAGGGAGCATCATGGCCTTCTGGGAGCCGGCCACCAGGACGTCGACGCCCCATTCGTCCATGGGCAGCTCATAGCCCCCCAGGGCGGAGATGGCGTCCACCACCAGGATAGTCCCGGGCCGGTTTTTGGTCACGTCCGCCAGCTCCTTCACCGGGTGCTGGACGCCGGTGGAGGTTTCATTGGCCTGGACGAAAACCGCTTTGATGGCCGGGTTGTCATCCAACATCTTGGCCACGGCCTGGGGGTCCACCGCCCGGCCCCACTCCACCCCGAGGCGCCCCGCTTTCACGCCGTAAACGTTGCAGAGCTCGGTCCAGCGCTCGCCAAACTTGCCGCCGTCCACCACCAGGGCCTGATCCCCGGCGGACAGGGTGTTGGCCACCGCCCCTTCCATGGCGCCGGTGCCGGTGGCGGCGAAAATCAAGACTTCCTGCCGGGTCTGGAAGAGATACTTGAGCCCTTCCCGCACTTCTCCCAGGATCTCCATAAACTGGGGGGCCCGGTGATGGATGATGGGTGCCGCCATTGCCAGTTGGGTCTCCGGAGCCACGGGAGTGGGCCCCGGAGTCATTAGATACCTTTTCATCTTATACACCTTACCTTGTGCCCTTCTGATGTGGAGGAATTGATTGAGAAATATTTCCTAAAGTAATCTAATTTATTTGGTTTTGGCCTTTCTGTCAAGCATTTCAGGGGAAAAAGTTGTCCGGGGGCCTGCCGGTCCGGTCGGCAGTCATTTGATATTTTGGGCAATCGCTTTAATACCGTTTTCGGTTTTCGGTTTTCGGTTTTCGGTAAAGATAATTATGGATTATCAATAAGTTACAGATTAAGTTTGTTGCACTTGAGAGAGAAAATGGTATAATACTAATTATACGTCAAACATAGAGTATTAATCCAGTTGAAGCAGGTCATTGATCGAACCAGATCAGGTTGTTGGAACAGTGGGCGGATGGCCTCGCACAGGACATCGATGACCTC
>VGSO01000144.1 GCA_016874945.1 Deltaproteobacteria bacterium | reverse complement strand
AGCAACTTACCGGGGGCGGTTGAAAAAGGGTCAGGTGCTAAAATTCGGGCTGATCCTGGAAGCCGAAGTTTTATCTCTGCCCCAACCGGGAGTAGCGGAGGTCCGGTTTTTTTCTTTAAATGGCGATGTCACCCAAGCCATTCAACAGGCCGGGGAGGCGCCCCTGCCGCCTTATATCCGACGGGAGGTCAGGGAGGACGACCGGGAGCGCTACCAGACGGTGTACGCCGCCCGGCCCGGGGCCATCGCCTGCCCCACCGCCGGGCTTCACTTCACCGAGGAAATGCTGGCAAACCTGGGCGCCCGGGGGATTGAAGCGGTAACTGTCACCCTGCACGTGGGGCCGGGGACGTTTAAGCCGGTGAAGCACCGGGACTATACCCGCCACCGGATGGAACCGGAATATTTTGAACTTTCGCCGGGCGCCGCGGCCCGGCTCAACGAGGCTCGCGGCCGGGGGATGCGCCTCACCGCGGTGGGCACCACCAGCGTCCGGGTGCTGGAGCATTGCGCCAGTCCCCAGGGATTCACGGCTCAAACCGGCTGGTGCGGTTTATACATTTATCCCGGTTACCGGTTTCAGGCGGTGGACCGGATGATCACCAATTTCCACCTGCCCCGTTCCACCTTGCTATTGCTGGTGTGCGCCTTCGCGGGGCGGGAATTGATCCTGCGGGCTTATGAGGAAGCGATTAAGGAAAAGTATCGCTTTTACAGCTATGGCGATGCCATGCTGATAATTTGAAATTCCTGCGGGCGGCCCACCGGGCCGCCCCTACTTATGGGGGTTGGGGGATGGGGTCTGGGGAAGGGGGCAGGGGCCGCCGGCCTCTGGCCGCCTTCCCCAGAAAATTATGACCACCACCTTCAAATTTAGCCTCATAAAATCGGAAGGCCCTGGGGGGCCGAGGGTGGGGGAAATGCGCCTGGCCCGGGGGGTGGTGGCGACCCCGGCCTTCATGCCCGTGGGGACTCTTGGCACTGTCAAATCTTTGACTCCGGAAGAGCTGCGGGAGTTGGGGGCCGGCATCATCCTGGGGAACATTTACCACCTGTACTTAAGGCCGGGGGTGGAGGTGATCGCGGCGCTGGGGGGGCTGCACCGCTTCATGCACTGGGACGGCCCCATTTTAACGGATTCCGGGGGCTACCAGATTTTCAGCCTGGCGCCTTTTCGCACCATAACAGAGGAAGGGGTGACCTTCCGGTCACACCTGGACGGCTCCCGGCATTTTCTGGAGCCGGAGAGGGTGGTGGAGTTGCAGGAGCGCATCGGGGTGGACATTGCCATCTGCCTGGATGAATGTCCCGGGTATCCGGCCCCGGAGAAGGAGGTGTATCAAGCCGCGGCGCGTACCCAGAGGTGGGCCGAACGATCGCTCCAAGCCCGGCGGCGGGAAGAAACGGCCCTGTTCGCGGTGGTCCAGGGGGGAATGATTGAATCACTGAGAAAAGAGCAGGCCCAGGCCTTTCGTGAACTGGACTTTGACGGCTATGCCCTGGGGGGTCTGAGCGTGGGGGAGGAGAAGGACCTGACCCTGGCCATGGTGGAGGCCGCCGCGCCGGAGCTTCCCCAAGACAAGCCCCGATATCTCATGGGGGTGGGGACCCCCGAGGACCTGGTGGAAGGCGTAGTCCGGGGAATGGACTTGTTCGACTGTGTGCTCCCCACCCGCAACGGCCGGAACGGCATGGCTTTCACCAGCTTCGGGCGGGTGGTGATAAAAAACGCGGCCTATGCCCAGGATCCCCGGCCCCTGGATGAGGCGTGCGGCTGCTACACCTGCCGCCATTACTCCCGGGCTTACCTGCGACACCTCTTCGTGTCCCGGGAGCTTTTGGCTTATCGCCTTTTCACGCTGCATAATTTATACTACTATCTTGACCTTATGACCCGGATGCGGCAGGATGCGGTCCAAGGCCGGTTTGCCGAATTTCGGCGGGAATTTTACCAAAACCGACAAGAGGGAGGAAACACCAGTGGTTAGTTGGGCATATGCCGCCAATGGCGGCGGGGCCGAGACCAGTCCCATGTGGTCTTTCGTGGTTCCCATGGTGTTGATGGTGGGGATTTTTTATTTTCTTTTGATCCGCCCCCAACAGAAAAAGGCCAAGGAACACAAAGCGCTTCTGGACAACATGAAGCGGGGAGACCGGATAATCACCAACGGCGGAATCATCGGCACCATTATCAGTTTAGATGACCAGATCGTCAGCCTGGAAGTGGCCGACAAGGTCAAGATCGAGGTGGGCAGACCTTACATCGCCGGGTTTGCCCCTAAAAAGACTTAGGGCGAAAAGGTTAAAAGGGGAAGGGGGGAAAATTTCTTCGCCTTTTCGCCTTTTCGCCCAGGTCATCCTCTCTAGTTTCATGTTAATTATGAAACAATACCTTATGGTTAGCCAAAGGAGACCCTAAACGGTGTTCCTTCCCCCGCCCCACCAGGATTTGAGCCGGGAAATCCCCCGGCTTCAGGATCTGGTCCGGGAATGGCTGGAGCTGTTCCCCCAGGCCGGGGGTCAGGGCCAGCACTGGCTCAAGGTGCTCTCCCAGGTCCAGGCCCATGCGGCCGAAGACCTTTGCCGGGTGGCGGTGGTGGGCGCGGTGAAATCGGGGAAAAGCACGGCCATCAACGCCCTGGTGGGCCAGGACCTGTTGCGCCGGGGGGCGGGGATACTGACCGCCATGATCACCCGGGTGCAGCCGGGGGAGCCCCAGGCGGTCCTGCAATTTAAGAACTGGCAGGAAATCAACGGGGAAATCAACCGGGCCTTGGGCCTGCTTCCCAGTTCCCGCCTGCAGGAACGGGCCGCGCCGTTGGACCTCCGGCGGGCCGAAGACCGGGACCTGCTGGCCCAGGTTTTAGCAGAAGCAGTAACTCAAGAAATCTGGGAAGTGGGGAGCCTGGACCCCAACTATCTCCTGATAAATTCCTATCTGGAAGGCTACGACCTGGTGCAGGAGATTCTGGCCGGCTCCGGGACCATGGCCTTGAATGGCCCCGGCCTGGCCCGCCACGGCGAGTTGGTGACCCGGGAAGCCACCGCGGTCTTTTTAAAAGACGTGCTTCTGACCATCCCGTTCCCCTGGGAGGCCCCGGGGCTGGAACTGGGGGACTGCCAGGGGAGCGACTCCCCCATTCCCCAGCACCTGGCCCAGGTGCTGGCCTACCTGGTTAAATCCGACTTGGTGTTGTACGTGGTCAGCTCCCGGGTGGGGCTGCGCCAGGCGGACTTTCAGTTCCTGGGCGAGCTTAAAAGGATGGGGCTTCTGCCCCATATCTTTTTTCTCCTCAACCTGGACCTGGGAGAGCACGGCTCCCTGGCGGAAGTGGCCCGGCTCCAGGACAGAATGGTCCAGGAACTGGCCCTGTGGCAGCCGGAACCGCGGGTTTACGCCTTTTCCGCCCTCAAGCAGCTTCTGACGCGCCGCCGGGCCGGCGGCGAAGACCTGGACCCCCGGGAAGGGGCGCTCCTGTCCGTGTGGGAGATGGTCCCGGAGGCGTCGGCTTATTCCAGCAACGAAGCGGGGCGGTTTGAAGAAGGCTTAAAGAGCGCGGTGCGGGACCTGCGCAGCCGGCGCCTGGCGGGGGGAAGCCTCTCCCAGGTGGCGATGGCGGCCCGGGGGTTGCGGGAACAAGCCGAGCTGGCCCGTGATCTGCTGGGGCAGGACCTGGGGGTTATTCAAGAGATGCAGCAGCGGCTGGAGGCCCGGCAGCAGCCCATGAAAGCCACTCTGGCCAGCCTCCACCAGACTCTGGAAGGCGCCGCCGTCCGGTTGAAAAAGGCCTTGAAAGACCGGGTGACCTCCTTGATGGACCGCCGGGGCGGCCAGGTGGGTGCAGGGATCACGGACTTTATTCGTAACTATGAGCCGGATTGGGATCGGCTGGCGCCCCGGGAGGCTAATTCGGCCCAGTTCCGTTCAGCCCTGTATCAAATGTTCCAGGACCTGATCCAAGCTCTGGACCGCTTTGTGAGCACCGAAGTCAACGTGATGGTGGTGGAATTCGTCCAGACCCAGGAGGAGTGGCTCCGCCAAGAATTGGACCGGGTGGGCCTTCCGGTGCTGCTTTCCCTGCAGGAGTCCTTGACCCTGTATTACCGGGAGATGGCCGATTTGGGCCTGCCTTCCACCCCGCCGATCCTGGACGCGGGGCGCCCGCTGCGCCCGCCGGACCTGAACCTGCCTTTCCTTCACCTCCAGACGGACCCGGGGTGGTGGCTGGCCGGGGAAGTCTGGGTGCGTTCCGGGATGGGGTTTCTGAGCCGGATCTGGGACGCTTTGAGGCGCCGCCTGAAGCCGGCGGCGGAAACGGAGCACCGGCCCCGGATTTTGAAGGGTCTGAACCGGGCCTTGAAAACCATCAAGAAATGGCTGGAAGAACAGTTGCGCATGCAGTTGGTGGATTTCGGGGAGCGCCTGAAATTCCAGTTCTTTTTCCCCCTGGTGGAACGTTGGCTCCAGGACCGGGAAGCAGCCCTGGACGACGCCCTGGGCTCTCTGTTGGCGAATTTTGAGGGCATGGCCGCGGCCGCCCACCTCCAAAAGGAAGAGCGGGCCGCCCGGCGCCGCCGACTGGGAGAGCTGATTCCGGCTGTTAAGTGGATTGAGGATCAGTTGACAGTTGACAGTTGACGAAAGCGATGACAACTAAAAACTGTGGACTTGAACTGTTAACTGTCAACTGTGAACTGTGAACTGTCAACTATGACCGACAAACTCCCCTGGCTGGCCCTGCGCCGCATCCCCGGGGTGGGGCTGGTGTTGTTCCACCGCCTGGTTCAGGCCTTCGGCAGCCCCGGAAAAGTTTTCCAGGCCGCCCGGGAGGACCTGCGCTCCATCAAGGGGGTAAGCCCCGCCATGGCCCAGGCCATCGCGGCCTTCCGGGAGTGGGGCCAGGTGGAGGCGGAGATTTCTGGCCTCCGGGCCTTGGGGGCGGAGATGCTCACCTGGGAGGACCCGGCTTTTCCGCCGCGGCTCAAGGAGATTCCCTTGGCCCCGCCCTTCATCTTTGTCCAAGGAACCCTGGAGGAGGGGGACGCCCTGGCGGTGGCCATGGTGGGGACCCGCACCCCCAGCTACTACGGCCTCAAGACCTGCCGGCGGCTGGCCGGGGCCTTGGCCTTCCGGGGGCTGACGGTGGTGAGCGGCCTGGCCCGGGGCATCGACACCGCGGCCCATCAGGGCGCCCTGGAGAACAGCGGCCGCACCCTGGCGGTGCTGGGCTGCGGTCTGGACGTGGTCTATCCGCCGGAAAATAGAGAACTGTATCAAAGAATCCCGGAGCATGGGGCCTTGATCAGCGAATTTCCCCTGGGCGCGCCCCCGGAGGCCCGGAACTTTCCGGTGCGCAACCGCCTCATCAGCGGCCTCAGCCTGGCGGTGGTGGTGGTGGAAGCCGGGGTCAGGAGCGGCACCTCCATTACCGTGTCCTTTGCCCTGGAGCAGGGCCGGGAGGTCATGGCCGTGCCCGGCGCCATTGACTCGCCCACCAGCGTGGGGCCGCACCGCCTCATCCAGGAAGGGGCCAAGTTGGTTATGGGGGTGGAGGACATTTTGCAGGAACTGCCGGAGGTGGCGGCAGTGAGGGCGCCGGCGGCGGAGGCCGCGGCCGCGCCGCTGTTTGCCGGGGCTCCCATACCGGCGGCGGCAGTGCGGCCGGCCCGGTTTATGCCGGATGACCCTTTGCTGCCCCTGTTAGGCTCGGAGCCGGTGCAGTTGGAGGAGCTGGTCCAGTCCTCCCGCCTCCCGGCTGCGGAAGTCATGAGCCGCCTGACCATGCTGGAATTGCAGGGCCTGATCCGGGAACTGCCGGGGAAGTGTTATGTATTGGAGAATTGAGGGCCAAGCCGTTCATACCTTGATAAGATCAGAAATAGATTTAGAATTCTCTTAGCAGTCGCTCATGAGCCTTCGGCTCTCTAAAAACAATGAAAAGTATTGGTGGCACAGGCTTTCCAGCCTGTGCATCTTGAACTTTTCGTAGCAGGAAAAAGAGGAATGGGATATGAAGACCCCTGACGAATGCTACATTATTGATCGTGAAGAAAAAAAACCGCGGTGATTCTTCCGTTTAAGCGCTATGAAAGTCTTTTGGAAGACTTACACGACCTCGCGATAGTAGCTGAACGCCGGGAAGAGAAACCTGTCAGTTTGGAGGAAATGAAGCGCCGGCTAAAAGAACATGGACTCCTATGCGGTTAATTTTTTGCCATGAATGAAACTCGATTAATCCAGGCCAGAGAGGCCCTTGCCCGGTATTGCCAGTGTATTCGGCAAATCCGACAGGATCCGGGCCACCACCCCGAAACCTCCCTCTATAGTTCTTTGGAAACCTTGCTCCGAGAACTGGCCTCAATTCTGGACACGAATATCAACATCATTCAGCAATATTCCACAGGGGAGATCGGTGCGCCGGACTTCTGCATCAGGCCCGCGGGGAAATCCATGGCGTTCCTGGAGGCCAAGGAACCCGACAAGCCCTTGGACAACCTGCGGGGCCGGGACCGGGAACAATTGGAAAAATATAAGGAACTGCCCAATCTGCTCTACACCAATTTTTGGGATTTAAAACTTTTTCAGGAAAAGAACGAGGTCATGCAGGCGGTGCTACTGCCGCGGCCATGCCTGGACCCCGCCGCCCCTTATACCGCCCGGCTGGCGGCCTTTGACCCGGCCCCGGCCTTGACATTGCTCACCCGATTTTTCGCTTACTCCATCCCTTACATCACCAAGCCTGCCCTGCTTTGCCAACACCTGGCCCGGGCGGCTCGACTGGTTAGGGGCGCGGTGGCGGAGGCCATGGAGATTGCCCCGCCCGACTCTCCCCTGGACCAGATTTACTCCGAATTTCGGGATATCCTGTTTTTCGAATTGGATAAAAAGGAATTTGCCGACGCCTACGCCCAGACCCTGGCTTATGGGTTATTGCTGGCCCGGCAGGCCACCGGCCAGGCCCTCACCCTGACCACGGCTCATGCCTTTATCAGCCCCGAACGACACCGGCTCTTGGCTGCAACACTCAATCTCCTGGCCCAGCCACCGGTAACCGCCATGGTGGGTTGGAGCCTGCAGTCCCTGCTGGAATTGGTAAATCAAGTGGACCCTGGGGTGCTGGCCTACGAAGACCCGACTCTTGATCCCTTGCTTTATTTCTATGAAGATTTTTTGTCCGAATACGACCCGGCTCTGCGAAAAAAGCGGGGCAGCTATTACACTCCTCCCGCAGTGGTTAACTTTCAA
>VGSO01000143.1 GCA_016874945.1 Deltaproteobacteria bacterium | reverse complement strand
TAATACCGAGTTGCGATCAAACGAGTAGAATTGTCATTCTGAGCGCAGCGAAGAATCTAGATTCTTCACTCCGCTTCGCTCCGTTCAGAATGACAAACTCAAAATTACCTCTTTGAGCGCAACTTGGTATAAGGTGTAGATTGGGCGCTTCGAACCATCTTTCTTTTACCAAAAACCGAAAACCCTAAAAACCGGTGGCACAGGCTTTCCAGCCGGTGTTCCGTTCCGCAACACCGGCGGTCCATGACCGAAATATTTTGGAAATCAAAGGGATTGCCCCCGAAACCCCGGCGGTCGGGAAGCGGCGCACCAGCGGCGCAAAGACGGTGCATATCCTGACGCATGCTTATCACTTTTCGCCTTTTTCCCTTTCGTATTCGGCGCGATATATCTCTAAATACTATTTTCATTTTCAGAAATTACCCGCTAAAATCATAACACTTTGATAATCCTATATTTTTAAACTAACAACTAACAACTATCTATCCGCGCTTTTTGCTTTTACCCTTTTCCCCTTTTCACCCCTCGTATCTCCCCCCTTCTCCCGCCAACCGTCCCGCCGCGCCGTCCCCCCGGCGGCAGGTCTCAAAAACCATATCCCCCCTTGCCTCCTGGTATCGATTATGTTATCGTAAAACATAAAGTTTATCGATGGAGGTCGCCATGGAAGAAGTCACTGTCTCCTCCAAATTTCAGGTGGTTATCCCCCGGGCCGTGCGGGAGTCCATGAATATCCGCCCCGGCACGCGGGTTCAGGTCCTCCGGTACGAGAATCGCATCGAGCTTATCCCCGTGAAGGACCCCAAATCTTTGCGGGGGTTTATAAAGGGAATCGATACCTCCGTGTCCCGGGAAGAGGATCGCATATGAACCTGGTGGATTCCTGCGGCTGGCTGGAGTACTTTGCCGACGGCCCCCATGCGGATTTTTACGCCCCGGCCATCGAGGACCCGGCTTCCCTCACGGTCCCCACCATATGCCTTCTGGAAGTGTTCAAACGGGTTCTGCAACAACGGGGGGAGGATGCCGCCCTCCAGGCCGCGGCGGCAATGCATCAAGGAATGGTTGTGCCTCTGGACGCCGTCCTGGCTCTCACAGCCGCCCGCCTCGGCAGTGACCTCAAAATGCCCCTGGCCGACAGCGTCATTTTGGCCACCGCTCGAACTTACCACGCGGTCATCTGGACCCAGGACGTCCATTTTAACGGCATCGAGGGCGTCCGTTACCCAGAAAAAATTTGACTGGAAAATAGGGAAAATAGGGACAGACACCAATTCTCCATTCGCCCCTTTTCCGCCCATTATCCCCGTCGCAGTGGGCCGGGCCGCGAAGTTTTCGCCTGCATCTACCGATTTCGGGTCGAAAATTCCATCCTGACAATCTCGGCCGCCTCCCGAGGGTCCCGCAGGGCCAGGGTGCAGAAGCTTACCGCGTCGGCGCCGATGTCGAAATACTTTTTGACGTCATCCCGGCTCGTCACCCCGCAGCCCATGATTAAAAACAGCTTTACTTTCCGCCGCAGACCCTGGTTGTAATAATAAGCCGCGGCAAAGGCCGGGCCGCCGGACACTCCCCCGCCGCCGGCCCGCCATAAAGGGGAGCGGGGATGGCTGAGAGGACAGTAAATAATTTCATAAGGGATGGTATTGATGGCGTGAACGGCATTAACCCCCAGCCCCTCCAGCTCCTGGGCGAACTCGTAGGGGTGGCAGATGCTGATTTTGGCGATGATAAAAAGATTCGGGTATCTTTCCCGCACCTCCCGGGAGCACTTTAACCCCTGCTCCACGTTCTCCCGGATCTCCTCGGCGGAATTGGGGCAGGAATAATTCAGCTCCACCGCCCAAAATCTCCGGCCCAGGAGAAATTGGAAAATCTCCAGGGCTTCCAGGGTCTCCCTGATGGCCTGGTCCGTCCCCTTGGCGAATTCCGGATAAAAATTGGGGATAACATGGAAGCCGTCTTCCACCGCCAGCCGGATTTCCGCCGCCGCCTTCGCCGCGCCCGGGTTGGTCAGCCCGTAGGCGTTGAGCATCCCTAAACCCGGCAGCCGCTGGATGTACTTCCAGGTGAGGGGGTTCCAGGGGATGAAGTTGCCCATTCGTTTAAATCGGGTGGAAGACTTGGTGAGAACGGCGGTCTGGGTCTCCCGAACGGCTTTGAGCAACTTCCGATAGTCGGGCCACAGGGTGTAAGGAAAAATCCCCCGTCCCCCCAGACCCAGGGCGGTGGAGATGACGACGGGGGTGATTTTTCTTTCCATTTCAGGATGATGTCGGTTTTTCGTTTTCTGTCTTTTTGTATTTTGACGACTGCAAGCCCGAATCGGCAAATATCATCCAGGCCTCGCCTTACCCTTAGCAGCCTTTAAATTGGTGGGGCGGGCCTCCGTGCCCGCCAAACCTTGCACAACGGAAGGTCTGCGATATTGCGAACCAACAGCCGAGGGCGGCTGTTCTACATTTTCATTGCCTGGAGATGCGCCGATATTATACTGGGTGGGCGCCACGCCCCATTTTTAAGGTTCTGAGGCCGCGGCTACTTCCGCCACCACCCGCCGGGCCGCGGCCACCGGGCCGCCCTGGCTCTCCGGATAAGTGCGGATGGGCCGCCCCACCACGATGTAATCGGCTCCATTTTTGATGGCCTCATACGGAGTGACGATGCGCTTCTGGTCATCCCCCGGCACCGCGGCCCACTCCGGCCGGATCCCGGGGCAGACCGCCAGAAAATCCGGGCCGCAAGCCTCTTTCACCGCCTTCACCTCCCGCCCCGAACACACCACCCCGGCGCAGCCGGCTTCCTTGGCCATCACCGCCCGGTCCACCACCAGGCGCGCCGGGTTTTCCCAATACCGCCTCTCATACCCCAGGGCTTTTAGGTCGTCCCCAGTGGTGCTGGTCAACACCGTGACCGCCAAAACCCTAAACGCCGCCGCCGTATTTGATACGATGCTTTTTAGAGCCGCCGGGCCTAAGTCGCTGGGGAGGGTGAAAAGGGCCAGCCCATGTAAAATACTTCGAATCGGCCCTAAGACAGTGGCGGGAATGTCATACAGCTTCAAGTCTAGAAAAATTCGCTCCGGATCTATGATATTTACCAGTTCCTTAAGTAGCCCCGGCCCTTCGGCCAGGTACAGCTCCAGGCCCAATTTAAACAGGCCCACTTCCCCCTCCAGCAGTTGGACCAAATCCAGGGCCTGCCTTTTATCCGGCACATCCAGGGCGAAGATGAGGCGGTCTTTGGGTTGGAAGGTCATTTCCGATTTCCCGTCCGGAATTGCGTGAGTTTGCGAAAAACCGTTGTAATGCCTATCTCCTTCATCTAAAGGGATTGGGGGAGGGGGTAAGGGCCTCTTACGAAAAAGCCCTTAGCCCCCTCCCCCACCCAAAAACGCCTCTGCCCGGGCCAGATCCTCCGGGGTGTCCACCTCCACCGTATCCTCCGTCGTTTCCACGATGTGGATGGGGAAGCCATACTCCAGGGCCCGGAGCTGTTCCAGCTTTTCCGCCTCCTCCCACCGGCCTGGAGGGAGGGTGACGAAATCCTTAAGAAAGCTCACCCGGTAGGCGTAGATGCCGATATGTTTGAAATAGTAGGGCCTCCGGCCGTCCCGCCAGAAGGGCAGCGGGCTGCGGGAAAAATAAAGGGCCCGCCCCCGCTTGTCAAAGACTACCTTCACCACGTTGGGATTGGCCGCGGCTTCCATATCCGTGAGGCGGCGGGCCGGGGTGGCCATCACCGCGGAACAATCTCGCTGGAGAATACCGGTCAGATGGGCGATAAGCCCCGGCGGAAACACCGGCTGGTCCCCCTGGATGTTCACCACGAGGTCATTGGGGGCCAGCTCCAGCTTCTCCGCGGCCTCGGCCAGGCGGTCGCTCCCCGAGGGGTGGTCCGCCCGGGTCATGATGGCCCGGCCCCCAAAACCCTCCACGCCCTCTTTAATCCGCTCATCATCGGTGGCCACCCACAGGCCGTCTAGTCCCTTAACCCGGGCCGCCTGCTCATAGACCCACTGGATCAGGGGCTTCCCCAAAATAGGCGCCAGGGCCTTGCCGGGAAAGCGGGTGGAACCGTACCGGGCGGGAATGAGGGCAATAATTTTCATTACAACACCCATATCTATTTTAATTAGTTATCGAAACTAACAGTCTTTCTTTTGGAATACGCAAATGGTTTAACGTAAAAAGAAGATTATTTATATGGGCGTTTGCATTATATTTTGTATCAACATAATATTGGCTTAATTTCACCCAAGCTCCATCTTTCTTTGGGTCGAAATGTTTTGGTTCGTAATTTATAAAATACTTATCTCTTTGGGCAGCATTAAAAATAGGCAATCTCTCTTTCGGGAGAAGATTATTATCAATTAACCATTCTACGAATTTTCTACAAACATCAGTCCAATTATGAACATTAATTTCATTGCTATCAAGTTTTAATTTATTCGGCTTTTTATTTACCCCGAATTATTCACGAAAAGTGCTTAAAAATGCATAGGGTGTCTGCTAAGATGCTGTTGTCGCTCAACAAACAACTCCTCAGCAAGGATACCCTATGGAAACAGTCTGCCATAATTAGCTCATCTTTGAAAGCCTTTTTAACAAGGAAGTTGTTGCCGATTTTGCCGGGGGCCGGATAACCTCCGATGCCGGCGGCCTGCTGCTCCGGGAGTTGGACCAGCGCTACCGGCTTGCGGAAAACGCCGCCCGCTGCCTCCATGATCCCCGGGAGGGTCACAAGGTTAAACATGATCTCTTGACCCTGGTCCGGCAACGCCTGTTCGCCATTGCCCAGGGCTACGAAGACAACAACGACGCCGCCACCCTGGCCAAGGACCCGGCCTTCAAGATCATGGCCGGCAAGGCCCCGGAGAGTGACGGCGACCTGGCCTCCCAGCCGACTCTGTCCCGGTTGGAGAACCGGGTCACCGCCAAGGACCTGCGCCGCCTCTGCGATGGGCTGTTGGAACTGTACCTCAAGACCCATCCCGGCCCCCGGAAGGTTATCGTCCTGGACATGGACGGCACCGACGACCCCACCCACGGCCGGCAGCAACTCAGCTTCTTCCACGGCTATTACGAAGAGCACATGTATCATCCGCTCCTGGTCTTTGACGGCCGCGACGGCTTTCCCCTGGCCGCGGCGCTGCGCCCCGGCGACGCCCACGCCTCCCACGGGGCGCTGGCGGTGCTCACGCGGCTGATCAAGAAGCTGAAGCAGGCCTATCCCGGGGCCCTGATCCTCTTTAGGGCCGATGCCGGTTTTGCCGTGCCCGCGCTCTATCGCTATCTGGAGGAGCAACAAGAGATCCGCTACGTCATCGGCTTCATCACCAACAACCGGGTGTTGGCCCAGGCCGGCCCGCTTCTGGAAAAGGCCCAACGGCAGTACCTGGAGACGGGGGAGAAACAACGGCTCTTCACCTCCTTCAGCTACCAGGCGGAATCCTGGGACAAGCCCCGCCGGATCATCGCCAAAGTGGAATACACCCATTTGGGCGCCAATCAACGCTTTGTGGTCACCAACCTGAGCCGCAACCCCCAGTTTGTTTATGACGACATCTACGTGCTCCGGGGCGACGTGGAAAACCGCATCAAAGAGCTGAAACTGGAGCTCAAGGCCGACCGCCTGAGTTGCCACCGGTTCCTGGCCAACCAGTTCCGGCTGCTGCTGCACACCGCGGCCTATTGCCTGTTTTGGCTGCTGCGGCGCCACCTCCAGGGCACGGAACTGGCCACGGCTCAGGTCAATACCTTGCGGCTCAAGCTCCTGAAGATCGGGGTGTTGTGCATCAACACACAAGGTTTATTAAGCTTTTTGCACCACTTCTTGACACAGTGATAGGCCTGATGGCTGGTGCAACTTATGGGGCAAATCACCACCTCAGCCTGTCTCACCATGTTCACCAGGCGCGCCTGGCCGTTGCGGCAATCTCCGTCATGGCGCAGGAAGATGCCCCCGAAATCTTGTTCCACCAGGCGGCGATAATGGCTTTCCCGCCGGTCCGGCCCGCCCACCAGGAGAATGAGCTTGTTGCAGAATCGGCGGCATTTTTCCCCGTTGGCCAACGGACAGGTCTCTTCCGGGGAGCCGCCGGCCTCGAAAGCAGCCTCCTGGACCGGCTCTGAGCCTAGGTCGGGTAGTTGACTGACGGTTTCTTTCATGATACCCATTTCCAGTTTTTACCGAGGGCGTTGTTCCTGGTCTAAACGGGCCGCGAGTTCCCGGTTTTCCGCCCTCAGCCTATTGAGGTCGCGGCCCTCGGTCAGGGAGATGAGTTCTTGCTCCAAGGGGGCGATTTTGCGCCTCAACTCCGCCAGTTCGGCCTCTTTTTGAGACAGACGCCGTTTGAATTCCTCCCGGTCTTTTTTCACCGTCGCCGCCTGGCCGGTTACCAGTTTCAGCCGGTTTTGGAGAGCCTCAGGCGCTTTCCTTACCTGCACCAGTTCCTTTAGTTCGGCCCGGGCTTCCGCTCCCTGGAGATGGGACATCCGAAGCGTCCGACCGGGTGATAATGGCATAGAACGCCCCGGCGATTTGACCCTCTTTGAGGGCTTCCTGCCAGACCCGGTCCAACTCCCACCCCGCATAGGCCTCGGTCCGATTGATGGCCAAGCGATATTTCCGATCCAAGAACTTTTGCACGTGTTTGGCCACCGCGGGTAGCTTCCGGCAGGCCTCGATGATCCAGACGTGCAGTTTATGGGCGGAGGTATCTCCCACATTCTGGAAGTGCCGGGCGATTTTCTGCGTCTCCTTGAGGGTCAGACACGTTCCCATCAGGGGACAGAGGAAGCGGTCGATGTCGCCAAGGTTATGACGGTTTCTTTTGAGTCCGGTCATGACTGCAAATCCCGGAGTCGGTGAGATTGCCCCATGGCATCTCCCCGACCCAACAGATGTATTCAGCTGTTAACAGGTGATATCCATTCCCAGTTGCGGCCACTGCCGGATGGCTTCGTGCAGACGAATCTCCATATTATTCAGGCGATCCTTGAGGTCGGCTACAGCAGGGTTGTCATGCCGGCCGGGAACCTCTGGCGCGAGATGGTCCACATAATGATGGATATTTTTAAGATCCTCTTCCAAAGTCACCAGGTTGATGATCATTCTCACCATGACTTTTCTCCTTTTACTGCGCCAAGCGGAGGGTGCCATCTCCCACCGCGGCCTCGAAGTGGGGACATGCCGTTTTTCCGGGGTATGCTCCCGGCCTTTTGCTTAGGTGGGCCAGAACACATTGCCCAAAGCC
>VGSO01000142.1 GCA_016874945.1 Deltaproteobacteria bacterium | reverse complement strand
GGGCCGGGAGCCGCCCATCACCGGGGAAGCCGGCCGGGCCGCCATGGCTTTGGCCCTGGAAATCAACGCCGCCATGGTCAAGGCGCGGGGGTAGGTTTCAGGTTTCAGGTTTCAGGTTTTAGGTTTTGAGCAATCGGGTCAGGGGCTAAATCCAGACGTAGATTTATTAACCGAAAACCGAAGACCGAAGACCGGCTTAATCAGGGGCCGTAAGTCTGGATGGTCGCCCAGGAGGCTCTATCGCAGGCCCCCATAACTTTTAAGGTTTTGGGATTGGGATAAAAGTTGTCACCGGGAAGCAGATTGCCCTTGAGCCGGATCTTTGATCCTTCATAATGGGTTAAATCGAAGGCGTGCACTTTAATACGGTAAACTGTGGGTTTAACGCCTTTTTGATGGGATTTGTGCACGGTGTATAGCACCCCGTTCATGACACAGCCCGTCAGGGTCCGGGGCACGGGCCGGCTGGCCGGGGAAGGGGAGGGGGCCGTTAGCATAAAGGCGGATAGAATGAGCATCAACAATGCCGATTTTTTCATAATGGCTCCTTGCGGCTGCATTTTCAGGCCAGGGGTTAGGATGCGACTTATCAGCTGTATATATGCCATGATAAAAATAAGCCAGAATTCCTATGGTATCAAATAAAAAACTTATGGGGGTTGGGGGTGGGGGAGTGGGGGAGGGGGCAGGGGCCGCCGGCCCATGGCCCCCTCTTCCACACAACTCTCCCCCAATCCTCATCGTCGCGGGGGAGGCTTCCGGAGACAGTCATGCGGCCCGGTTGGTGGCAGCCATCCGGGAGTTCTTGCCCGACGCGGAGTTTTTGGGGATCGGGGGAGAGGCCCTGGCCTCCCAGGGAGTGCGGCTGATCTGCCACGCCGGGGACCTGGCGGTGGTGGGGCTCTCGGAAGTGGCCGGCCGGCTTCCCGCCGTGCTCCGGGCCTTGGGGGACATCCGCCGGGTTTTGCAACAGGAGCCCCCGGCCCTCGCCATCCTGGTGGACTTTCCCGACTTCAACTTCTGGGTGGCCAGGCTGGCCAAATGGCACGGCGTGCCGGTGATGTACTATATCAGCCCCCAGGTCTGGGCCTGGCGCACCTACCGGGTGCGCACCCTGGCCCGGCTGGTGGACCGCATTGCCGTCATTTTTCCTTTTGAGGCGGATTTTTACCGGCAGCGGGGGGTGCCTGCGGAGTATGTCGGCCACCCGTTACGGGAGACTTTGCCGGAGGCTCCGGACCGCCGGGCGCTGCTGACGGAATGGGGGCTGGACCCGAAACGGCTCACCCTGGCCCTCCTCCCCGGCAGCCGGGCCAGCGAGGTGCGGCTGTTGCTGCCGGTCATGCTGGAGGCCGCCAAAATCCTGAAGCAGGCCATACCTGAGTGCCAGTTCGTGCTGCCCCTGGCCTCTACGGTGCCGGTTGAGTTGGTGGAGGAAATTTTGGGGGAGGAAACCGAAGACCGAAGACCGAAGACCGAAAACCTCAAAATCATCCCCGGCCAATCCTACCAGACCCTGGCCGCGGCGCACCTGGCGCTGGTGGCCTCGGGGACCGCCACGGTGGAGGCGGCTCTGGCCGGAACCCCCGCGGTCATCGTGTACCGGGTGTCGCCTTTAACCTTTGCGGCGGCGCGGCTCCTGGTGCGGGTGCCCCACGCCGGAATGGCCAATCTGTTGGCCGGGGAGCGGATGTTCCCGGAACTACTGCAGCACTATTGCACCCCGGAGTTGGTGGCCCGGACGGTCCTGGCCTGGATTAAAAATGGGGAAAGATTGGCAAAGCTGCGGAAAGGTCTGACCCGGGTCATTACCCGCCTGGGCGGCCCCGGGGCCTCCCGCCGCGCCGCGGAAGTGGCGGTGGAGTTGATCAAAGAAAAATCTCTTTAGAATGATGCAAGAAATACATTAATACGCAGGTTGCCAAGGGGAGCATGGACCGAGATGCAAAGTCGGGGAATTTTGTTTAATATCAGGCATAGGCGAGACACCTGTGCCACCATTAGGCTTTAAGCGTTGAAAGTCCTTAGAAGGAAAAGGAAATAGGGCTAACCTGACCCCTAAAACCTGAAACCTGACCCCTAAAACCTGAAACCTGACCACGGAGGTGGCCCTTGATTAAAAAAATCGAAAGCCTGCTGGGCTCCGAAGCCCAGGACCTGTTGACTTATACGTGCCAGGGAATACTCAAGGGGAGTTTGCACCTGCCGGGGCCGGACTTCATCGACCGGGTCTGGGTGGGAAGCGACCGGCCCACCGGGGTGCTCCGGTCTCTGGCGGAAATATACATTCACGGACGCCTGGCGGGCACCGGCTATATCTCCATCCTGCCGGTGGACCAGGGGGTGGAGCACTCCGCGGGCGCCTCTTTTGCCCCCAACCCCATTTATTTTGATCCGGAGAATATCGTCAAACTGGCCATAGAAGGGGGCTGCAGCGCGGTGGCCTCAACCTTGGGAACCTTGGGGGCGGTGGCCCGGAAGTACGCCCACAAAATTCCTTTCATCGTCAAGATCAACCACAACGAACTGTTAACCTACCCGGAAGTCCACGAGCAGACCATGTTCGCCTCGGTGGAGCAGGCATTTGACATGGGCGCGGTGGCGGTGGGGGCCACGGTCTATTTCGGTTCCCCGGGGTCCCGGCGGCAGATCCAGGAAATCAGCGAAGCTTTCCGGTTGGCCCATGAGTTGGGGATGGCCGCCATTCTCTGGTGTTATCTGCGCAATCCGGCCTTCGTCACCACGGCCAAGGATTTTCACACCGCCGCGGACTTAACCGGGCAGGCCAACTACCTGGGGGTCACCATGGAGGCGGACCTCATCAAGCAAAAGCAGCCCACGGTGAACGGGGGGTTCACCATGCTCAACTTCGGCAAGACCCACCCCCTGGTCTATTCCCAGCTTGCCGGGACCCACCCCATTGACATGACCCGCTACCAGGTGGCCAACTGCTTCATGGGGCGGGCGGGGCTCATCAATTCCGGCGGGGCCGCGGCGGGGGAAGACGACCTGGCCCAGTCGGTGCGCACCGCGGTGATCAACAAACGGGCCGGGGGCATGGGGCTCATCGCCGGGCGCAAGGCCTTCCAACACTCTTTTGGAGAGGGCGTGCGGTTATTGCAGACCATCCAGGATGTCTATCTGTGCGAGGAGGTGACTGTGGCCTGAAGCCGCATAACCCGGCATTACCATCGCTACTACTAAGCGGCGTCTAATACCAAGTCGCAGTCAAAAAGACATTTTCTCGAAGGGGCGGACCCGCGTGTCCGCCCCAAAGGGCGCACACATAGGTGCGCCCCTACATGGGATTTGTAAACCTTTGATTGCGAATAGGTATAAAGATGCCGCTTTTTTTACCCCACTTGACTATTTCTTCTTTTCCCCTAATCATATAAAATTATCAAGATATTTTTCCATTAAGGTTGTCGCTATGTTCACCGGTCTGGTGGAAGGAGTGGGAGAGATCGTGGAACTGGCCCGCCTGGCGGAGGGGCTGCGGGTGTCGGTGCGACCGCCTTTCCCCGCCGGGGAACTGACGTTGGGAGAGTCGGTGGCCGTGGCCGGGGCCTGCCTCACGGTGGTGGCCTTAAGCTCCTACTCCTTCAGCGCCGAGGTCTCCCCCGAGTCCCTGGGCCGCACCACTTTCGGGATGAAAAAAGCCGGCGATAAGGTGAACCTGGAAAGGGCCTTGCGCCTGGGAGACCGTTTAGGGGGCCACCTGGTCACCGGCCACATAGATGGCCCCGGCGTACTGAAAGAGCGCCGGGAAGGCCCGGCCCACCTGCAGCTTCGCTTTGAGTTGCCCACCGTCTTGAGCCGCTACGTCATCGAGAAAGGGTCCATCGCGGTGGACGGGGTGAGCCTCACGGTGAATGCGGCGCCAGGCCACACTTTTTCGGTGAACATCATCCCCCACACCGCCCGGGTGACCACCTTGGGCGACTTAAGGGTGGGGGATAAGGTGAACCTGGAGACGGACATTATCGGCAAGTATGTGGAACGGTTGCTGGGCGTTAAAGACGCGCCGGGGATGGCAATAACTCCGGAGTTTCTGGCCAAACATGGGTTTTTTTGATCCACAGATTTCACAGATAGACACAGATAGACACAGATTTAAAAAAATTCGCAGAAAGGAGGTGGGGAGATGGCTGCCGTGCAGATGCTGTTCAAGGTTTGATGCTGAAACTCCAGTTGCAAGGGTAGTTACCCTTGCGGACCATCCATCTCCCCCGGCAGCTTCGCCTCTGGGGGTGACAGAGGAGGAAGTTCATGTCCTTGCTGCGGAAAAATTTGGTCCTCCTGGGAGGACTGCTCGTTGGCGTGATGGGCGCGGTTCTGGTGAAGTACGGGAACCCCGCCAACATGGGTCTTTGTTTTGTTTGTTTTTACCGGGATATCGCCGGGGCCTTGGGACTGCACCACAATGCCCTGGTCCAGTATTTAAGGCCGGAGATCCTGGGGATTTTCCTGGGTTCGTTTTTTTCGGCGCTGACCTTTAGGGACTTCAATCCCCGGGGCGGGTCCAACCCGGCCATCAGGTTTATCTTGGGCATTCTGATCATGGTGGGCGGCTTGATTTTTCTGGGCTGTCCCATTCGGGCCATCTACCGTCTGGCAGGGGGCGACCTGTCCGCGGTGGGCGGCCTCCTGGGAATTCCCTTCGGGGCGTACCTGGGGCTGTTTTTCCTCACCCGGGGCTATAATCTGGGTAAAGCCCGGCCTTTGCCCCGGTGGGTGGCTTTGATTCCGGTGGGCTTTTTTGTAATTCTGCTGATTCTGCTGCTGATAAAAATTGAATGGCAGACCCCCTATCCCTATTTCAGCGTCAAGGGTCCCGGCTCCATGCACGCCCCGGCGCTCCTGTCCCTGGGTCTGGGGGTGGTTGCCGGGGTGTTGTTCCAGCGCACCCGCCTCTGTTTGGCCGGCGGCTTCCGGGATATCTTTCTGTTCAACGACCAGTACCTGCTGAAAGGGTTTTTGGGGATTCTACTGGGGGCCTTGGTGGCCAACGCGGCCCTGGGGTTGTTTAAACCCGCGGTGGTGGGGCCGGTGGCCCACGGCAATTTCGTGGCCAATTTCCTGGGCATGGGGCTGCTGGGCTTCGCCGCCATCTTGCTGGGCGGCTGCCCCATGCGGCAGATGGTCATGACCTGGGAGGCCAATTTCGATTCTTTCATCGCCATCCTGGGCATGCTGGCCGGGGCCGGCCTGACGCACTCCCTGGGGCTGGCGGCCTCCCCCGCCGGGGTCACCATGGGGGGCTGGGCGGCCCTGGCCCTGGGATACGCCGCGGCCTTTGCCATTGCCTACGGATTTTCCCTGATCCGGGCCACGGTGAAGGGGGAGGCCTGAAATGTCGGCGCCGGTCATTGACTGCCGCGGTCTGAGCTGCCCCCTTCCCGTAATTCGGGTCAAGGAGGAGTTGGACAAAGGACAGCCCTTCTCCGTCATAGTGGACGCGTCGGTGGCGGTGGAAAACATTAGCCGGTTACTAGGAAACCGGGGCGTGGAGTTCACCGTGACCCCCCAGGGATATGAGAGCCTGATTGAGGTAAGAAGTTAATTTTAGGGGGGCGGGTTAGCGGGTTAGCGGTTAAATACTAACTGCTAAACCGCCAAACCGCTAAACCCCTCCCCGCACCAAGAACTGAGAACTAATAACTAAGAACTAACAACTGTCTTTCGGAGAAGTTAATGCCCGTAGCATCCATTGAAGAAGCCATTCATGATATCCGCCAGGGCCGCATGGTCATCCTGGTGGACGACGAAGACCGGGAGAACGAAGGCGACCTGACCATGGCCGCGGAGCTGATCAGCCCCGAGGCCATCAATTTCATGGCCCGGTACGGCCGGGGACTCATCTGCCTGGCTCTGGAGCCGGCCATCGTGGAGCGTCTCAAGCTGCCCATGATGGTCAGGGACAACCAGTCGCCCTTTAACACGGCGTTCTGCGTGTCCATCGAAGCCCGGCGGGGCGTGACCACCGGGATTTCCGCCAGCGACCGGGCCACCACCATTCTCACCGCGGTGGCCGATAACGCCCGTTCTGAAGACCTGGTCAGCCCCGGTCATGTTTTTCCCTTGCGGGCCCGCAAAGGCGGAGTCCTGGTGCGCACCGGCCAGACGGAGGGGGGCGTGGACCTGGCCCGGCTGGCCGGCCTGAAAAGCGCCGCGGTGATCTGCGAAATCATGAATGACGACGGCACCATGGCCCGCATGCCGGATTTGGAGCAGTTCGCCGCCCAACATGGCCTGAAGATTTGCACCATCGCGGATCTGGTGGAGTACCGGCTGCGCCACGAGTCCTTCGTGCACCGCCGGGCCGTGGCCAAGCTGCCCACCTATTTAGGGGAGTTCACCGTCATCGGCTATGAAAATGACATTGACGACAACCAGCACCTGGCTTTGATAAAGGGAGAGATTATCCCCGAAGAGCCCATCCTGGTGCGGGTGCATTCGGAGTGCCTCACCGGCGACGTCTTTCACTCTTTAAGGTGCGACTGCGGCGACCAACTGGAGTCGGCCATGGCCCTGGTGGAAGCGGAAGGCCAGGGGGTCATTATTTACATGCACCAGGAGGGCCGGGGCATCGGCCTGATCAACAAGCTCCGGGCCTACGAACTCCAGGACCGGGGGGCGGACACGGTGGAGGCCAACGAAGCCCTGGGTTTCAAGGCGGACCTTCGGGACTACGGCATCGGCGCCCAGATTCTCCGGGACCTGGGGGTGCGCAAGATGCGGCTGATGACCAACAACCCCAAGAAGATCATCGGTCTGGAAGGCTACGGCCTCCAGATGGTGGAGCGGGTGCCCCTGGAGATTCCGCCCAACCGGGAGAACCGCAATTACCTGAAAACCAAGTGCCTGAAAATGGGGCACATGCTTAAGTTGGTTTAGCAGTTGGCAGTTGGCAGTTGGAGATGAGGTTTGTTGGTTTTAAGGCTAACTGCTAACAGCCAACCGCTAACAGCTAATAAAAAGGGGGGATAAATGCGCACCGTAGAAGGCAAGCTCATCGGAGAAGGCTTGAAATTCGCGGTGGTGGTGAGCCGGTTTAATTCGTTCATCACCGAACGCCTGTTGGAGGGGGCCCTGGACTGCCTGCGGCGTAAAGGCGTAAAAGACCAAGACCTCACCCTGGTGCGGGTGCCGGGGTCCTGGGAGATTCCCCTGGCGGCCCGGCGGCTGGCCCGGGCCAAGGCCCACGACGCGGTCATCTGCCTGGGCGCGGTGATCCGGGGGGCCACACCCCACTTCGATTACGTGGCCGCGGAAGTGAGCAAGGGCATCGCCCAGGTGAG
>VGSO01000141.1 GCA_016874945.1 Deltaproteobacteria bacterium | reverse complement strand
TCTAGACCCTTCGCTTCGCTCAGGGTGACAATTTGGGGTTATTCCGGTAATTGCAACAGTCTCAGTTTTCGGTATTTGGAATAACGTCATCCCAAGCTCCTGCTGGGGGAACGCGGTATTTGCTGCAATTATATATTAGATAAGATGTGGAAAATCCTACATTATTAACCTGGAACCGCAGCCCCTGACCTGAAAATAATATCCTTCCTTAACATCTCCCCCAGAGAATTATCTAAATAGTTAAGGTGAAGCATGGTATTACCAGGCTTTCCTTTCCCAAAGGGCTTACGGAAACCGGCCACTGGGGATGGGGCTTTCCCGAGGGAGGCGGGAGGCCCCGGGTGGGCATGGGGTCCCAAACCTACCGGGAATCATTAACCTCTTGGAGAGGGGAGAGAAAGCGAGGGATTATGGCAAGCATCAGGGGAGCGATGGTAGTGTTCCTGGTGGCCCTGCCACTGGTGGCGGGGTGCGTAGGCCCCTATCCTGGCGCCTTCGGCGGCGGATATGGGGGCGGGTATGGCGGTTACGGCGGAACCCCTTATGGCGGGGGCGGTGGCGGGGTAATTCCCGTGCCGGTCCCGGTTCCGGGTGGTTCGGATGGGGCGGCTTATGGCTATGGTGGCTATGGTTATGGCGCGACCGGCCAGCCCATCTATGGGTATGCACCTAATGGCCAGGTGCAATATGATTATAACCATAATGGCTATGTTGACAGGTCGGACATGCGGCGCTGGCACCGGCAATTGCACCGCCGGCAAAACCAAACGGCAGCCACCCCCACCACCCAGCCGGGCAATCAAACCCCAAATTCAGGCACCGATCCGACCAACAACCCAACCACGGGCAATACCGGCACCCAGCCTACGAACGGGTCGGGCGCGACCGTGGCCGGGAAACCACATCCCAACAATGGCGGCTTCCGGTGGCCGATTACCAATCCTACACCTCAACCCGGCAAACCGTCCGGTCCCGACTCGGGCCTGGCCAATTCTCCGCAGCGCCCGCATCAGCTGAATGTGCCGCCGCAAGCCCGGCAGCAGCTTCAGAGAGCCCAGACCATGCCTCAGGTGGCCAACCGGGCTGGCATGGGCTACCGGGCGCCCATGGCACAGCCCAATATGGGGGCTGCCCGGCCCAACGTGGCCATGCCCCGGGTTGCTCCTCAGGCCCGGGTTGCTCCCCGGGTTGCGGCCCCCGCAGTCTCGCGCCAGGCCCAGGTCCGGAGACCCGGTCTGTAGGACGTGAAAGCAGGGGCAGGAAAAGGGAGGAGAACTGCGACACAAAATTTATGGCAGTCGCTCATGAGCCTTCGACTCACCTTAAATAATGAAAAGTTACTGGTAGCACAGGCTGGAAAGCCTGTGCCGTCCCAATTTGCGAAACTTTTCAGGTAAGTTTGCAGGTCAACCCCGCCGGGTGAAGTTTGAAACCCCCGGAGGATGACAAACCCCATCGTTGATTACTCATTAAACAGGCGCAGCCCAGGGGCTGCGCCTGTTTTCTGAGCTATAGGCGGGTAGAGCGCCAGGGCCCGGCCCGCCGTGTCCCTGATAACAGCCGGAGCGGCTGTTCCATATTGTCACGGTATGGGCCCATCGGCATGGAAACCAGAGATCTCGCCGCTAAGCTTTCGACAATTGACACCCTCATCACTCGCGCTTGACTTACCCCCCAAAGTATGCTGAAATTTCTTCTCAATTTTCAGGTAGTAGATCGCGGGGTTAATGAGGAGGCGTCATGCCCGGTCCTTTTACGCATCTGATGATATGCGAGGCGGGAAAGAACCTGGATGAGTTCCTGGGCGATGAACTGTGGCAATTCCTGAATAAATATTATCAATTCCTTTACCTGGGAGCGGAAAGCCCGGACCTCCCCTATCTGAGCATCGGCGTCGGGGGTAATCAATGGGCCGACGCCATGCACTATGAGAAGACCAACAGCCAGGTGATCAGCGGCTTTGAGGCGCTGCGAACCATTTGGCCGGTGAAGACCGCGGCAGATGAAATCAAGTGCGCCTGGCTCCTGGGTTATGTGTCTCACATGGTGGCGGACGCCGCCGTTCACCCCATGGTCGAGGCCATTGTCGGTCCCTATAAAGGGAACGAAGCAGCCCACCGGCTTTGCGAGATGACCATGGACTCCCTGATCTTTCAGGAGATTCTCCACAACAACCTCACCTACGCGGAATTTTCCGATGCCCTGAAATTCTGCCGGGAGTCCGAGCACTTCCAGGAGTTGATGGACTTTTGGGAAACCCAATTGATCAACAATTATTCGGGAATGGCGCATGAGCCCCATCCTTCTTTCTGGTTTTCGACTTACACCGATGCCATCGACGCCGCCGAAGGTGGCAAGGCAGCCATCTTCCGGCACCTGGGAGTGGGGGGGAGTTATTATTATCGCAGCGCGGAGGAGATCAGGACCAACTATCCGGAGGACTTGCGGCAGTACTATGAGGAAGTGAAATTTCCCGGCGGCGTCGGCCCGTTTCGGACCAACGGCTTTGACAAGGCCGTCACCAATGTGGCTAATATCTGGAAGGCGCTTTACTTAGGGTTAACTGATTTGGGTCTGGCCGTTTCCCAGGTGGTCAGAAATTGGAACCTGGATACCGGCGGAGACCAGGACGCCGCCGGGGTAAGAACTTTTTGGGTATAAGATTATGAAGAGACGTATCCTTGTCATTTTCTGTTGCATAATTATTATTCTTTATGCCAATTCCTGTATCGCCTTATCCGAGGGGGAGAAGCAGGAATATGGGTCCCTGATAACTGCGGTAACCTTGTCAAAATCAGCTATCAAAGGAGAATTCGGCCATTCCATTCCGACGGAATTTGACGCCGAAGAATTTATGGAAGTGGTCAACGGCAAAATTCCGAATAGGTCATATCAAATCCTGAAAAAATACCATATTCAAATCCTTCCCAAGGAAGGTTACTTTCTCATCAAGGTTTACGAGACCGGAGAGGGCGCTTTGATACTTTTTGATTACAGTTGTAATCTGGGAGTGGAAGGCCGGGTGTTAGAAGAGCCTGGCAAATACGATATTAATAACCTCCAGTTATATGACAAATGCAAGAAAGATATTCAACCCCCGACTTTGACTGCGCCTCCCGGTTCGGAGACTCCTGCTCCCTCCACGCCCCTTAAGTAGCGCCATAATTGGGCAGGGGCGGCCCCAGGGGCCGCCCCTATCGGCTTACAAACCCTATCCTTAAAGTGCCCGCATGAAGGCCACCAGGTCCTTTTTCTCCGGCTCGCTGAGCTTCAGGCCCTGGATCAGGTTGGAAAATTCCACCGTGTCTTCCAGGGTGAGCAGGCGCCCGTCGTGGAGGTACGGGGGCGAATCCTTGACGCCCCTTAAGGGGAAGGTCTTGATGGGCCCGTCCGCAGAGGCCATGCGGCCATTCACCATCTGGGGCTTAAAGAAGCGTTCGGCCTTGAGGTTGTGCATCAGGTTGTCGGTGTAGTAAGGAGGGACGTGGCAGGGAGAGCAATTGCCCTTGCCGAAAAACAGGTCCTGCCCCCGCAGTTCGGACTCGCTGGCCTTTTGGGGGTCCATCCGGCCGTAGATATTCAGTTTGGGCGCCGGGGGGAAGTCCAGGAGATTTTGAAATTCCGCCATGGCGTGCACTTGGTGGCCCCGGTCCAGAATGTTGATCCCTTTCTTGGTGGCAATGACCGGGTCGCCGTCGAAATACGCGGCCCGCTGCTCGAATTCGGTGAAATCCTCCACGGACTTCAAGGCCCGCTGGGAGCCGAAGAGACGCTGGATGTTCACCCCCCTGAGGGTGGGGGTGTCAAGGCGGTGCCGGAATTCCTGGGGCCGGATGTCCCCTACCAGGTGGATGGAGGCGTTGGTGTGGCCGTTGACGTGGCACTCAAAGCAGACCACCCCCCGGCTGGGCTGCTCGGAGCGGCGGTCTTCCGTCTGATTAAACTGCTGCTGGGGGAAGGGGGTGACCAGCAGGCGCAGGCCTTCCAGCTGCTTGGGGTTCAAGATGCCGTTGAACAGTTCGTAGTAATTCATGATGGTCACCAGCTTCCCCTGGGAGACGTCCCCCAGGTCGGGCCGGGTGGTGAGGAAGATGGGCGGCGGAAATTCGGGGAGCACATGGTCCGGCAGGTCGAAGTCCAGGTCGAAGCGGGTCAGGTCCCGGCCCTCCTGCTTTTTGATCTCCTCGAGGTGAAACTTGGGGAAGAGCATGCCCCCTTCCTTGTGGTTGGGGTAGGGGCAAAAACCCCTTGGGCCATAAGCCCTTTTCCTTGATTTCCTCCGGGGTCAGGGCCGCCAGTTTCTCCCAGGTCATCCCAGGGGCGAGCTTCACCCGCACCCCCTCCTGGACGGCCTTGCCCCGGGTCATGGTGACGCCCGGGGCCGGGCGGTTGCCAAGGTCGTAGCGTTCGCTGAGCAGGGCCTGCTGGCGGGCCATAATCGCGGGTTTCTCCGCCTTCATCCGGGTCACGGTGGTAGCGAAGTCTTCCGTAATCACCACCGGGGCGTAACTGGAAGGGTTGGCTTTGGGTTTTTCTTTGGCGGCGCCGGTGATCGCCGCCCCGACGCTTACCAGGGCCAGGGCGGCCAGCGTGACCGCGAGCCAGGTTTTGGTCTTACCCCAGTTTTTCAATAAATCACCTCCATGAAGGAACGTTTGACACCAATTCGCCATCAAACGTAAATTTTTTACGTAGGGGCGAATCTTGTATTCGCCCTAAATTGGTGGGCGAACACAGATTCGCTACTGTCCCGCCACCTCCCCTAAGACCTTCCCGAAGACTTCCACTCGGTAGGGTTTGGGGACCATCCCTTGAAAACCGTAATCCCTATACCTGGATAAGATGGGATCATCGGCATAACCGCTGGAAACAATGGCTTTGACCCGGGGATCGATTTGCTGCAGCGCCTTCAGGGTCTCATGGCCGCCCATGCCGCCCCGCACCGTCAGGTCCAGGATCACCGCGGCAAAAGGGCGTCCGTCGGCCCGGGCCTGGCTGAAAAGATGCACCGCCTCTTCCCCGTTCCGGGCCAAACTTACTTCATAGCCCAGGTGCTTCAGAATCTCTCCGGCCACCTTTCGGACCAGGTCTTCGTCATCCATTACCAGGATACGGCCTTTCCCTTTTACTGGTTCCAAGCGAGCCGGGGCGGATAGAGTCTTAGTATCTACCGAAGCCGGCAGATACAGGGTAAAAGTGGTTCCGGCCCCCAGGGTGGAGGCCACGGCAATGTGGCCGCCGTGATTTTTGATGATGGGATAGACGGTGGCCAACCCCAGGCCGCTCCCTTGCTGCTTGGTGGTGAAGTAAGGGTCGAAAATCTTCAGGAGATGATCCGGGGGTATGCCCACCCCCTGGTCTTGGACCGAGATTTTTACATAATTCCCCTTTTTAAGGGGAAGACTGCTGTCTCCATCCAAGACCATGTTTTCCCCCCGAATTTCCAGATCCCCTCCCGTGGGCATGGACTGAACTGCGTTGATGACCAGGTTATGGATCACCTGGCTGATCTGCCCGGCATCCACTTCCGCCCACCACAAATCCTCGGGAAAGACAAACCGGCATGCCGGGCGGGAGCCCCGCAAAGCAAAGTTGGCCGATTCCTGGATAATTTCCGGCAGGGAGGCCGACTCTTTCACCGGCATCCCCCCTTTGGCAAAGGTGAGAAATTGCTGCACCAGATCCTTGGCCCGCAACGCGGCCTTTTCGGCGGACTGCAGGTTGTCTATTAGTCCCGGCGGTCCATGGGTGGTCCAGCGGGCCAGGGACAGGTTCCCCAGAATCCCGGTGAGGATATTGTTGAAGTCATGGGCAATGCCCCCTGCCAGGACCCCCAGGGACGAAAGCTTCTCCATTCTCAACATCTCGGCCGCTGTTTGCCGCTGACGGGTAATGTCCCGGAAGACCAGCACCACTCCCAGGGTCTGGTTCCGGGGATCGATAAGAGGAGACCCGCTCACGGCCAGGGTGCGGCCCATGCCCCCCCGATCATGGAACCGACCGCTTACCTCCGCCACCCGGCCCGTCTGGAGGGCCTGCTCCCCTGGACAGGCAAGAACGGCCCCGGTTTTTTCATCAACCAGGGATAATACTTGAATTACCGGCTTTCCCAGGGCTTCATCCTGGGTCCAACCGGTAAGGCGCTCCGCCACCGGGTTCATTAACAACACCCGCGCCCGGGTGTCCGCAGCAATCACCCCGTCGGCAATGGAGCGCAGGGTTACCGCCAGGCGCTCTTTTTCCGCGGCCAGGAGAGCTTCCATCTCTTTCTGGGGCGTGATGTCGAAAAATACCCCGCTGATATAGTCTATTCTGCCGTTTTCCTCACAGATGATCTGGCCCCGGGCCTGAAGCCACAGGATGGCGCCATTACTATGAGTTATGCGGTATTCCCTGACATAAGACCTGTTGGTTTTGAGAGCCTGGATAAAAGCCTCCCTTACCATTTCCCGGTCCTCGGGCAAAATAAGCTCCGGCCATCTTACCTGGCGGGAATTGAAAACCTCTTTGGGCCGGCCCGTCAATTCCTTTATCTTATCGTCAAAAAAATCCACGGAGCCGTCGGCGTAGCCTTTAAAAACCACGGCCGGCAGGTTGGTGACCAGCAGGCGGTATCTTTTTTCGCTTTCCCGCAGCGCCTCTTCGGTCCGATGGCGTACGGTAATATTTCTCGCCACGTGGACGCTGCCGGTCAATCGTCCCTGATCATCCCGAAACGGAGAAACGCTTACCTGGAAATAACCTCCGAGGTTTGGCTCATAAATTTCCACCTCATGGGGCTGTCCGTCGGTCAGCAACGCGGAGTGGGGACAAAAGGAAGGAGGCGCGTCCATGTTATGGACCTCCCGAAAACAAGTCCGGCCCACCGCCTCCTCCGGAGTGCATCCCAGGGCTGCGGCCATGGCCCGGTTCACCCGGCGGATGCAATGCCTGGCGTCAACTATCATGATGGGATCGGGAATGGCGTCAAACGTCTGTTCCCACTCCTTTTTATCCATTAAACCGCCTCCTCCCGGCGGCTGCGGACCGCCAAGACCATTAAAATTCTGGGGTAATGTTCGAGGCTTTTGCAAAACTGCTATTTCTGTCATCCTGAGCGCAGCGAAGGATCTAGATTCTTCGGTCGCTTCGCTCCCTCAGAATGACAATTCTTTGTAAAAAGTGAATTTTGCAAGAGGCTCGTTCGTTATAGCGTTTGCCAAAAATTATTTCTGATTTCGGGGTGAGTGGTCATCACGAGAATCGTTCCAGGGAGCAGGTTTTTTGATTGCCTCCGGGTCGATTCATCACCCATAAGAGTGCTTGGTCAATGC
>VGSO01000140.1 GCA_016874945.1 Deltaproteobacteria bacterium | reverse complement strand
CTGAGCCGTAGGCGAAGGGTCTAGATTCTTCGCTGCGCTCAGAATGACAATATATACAAAGGGTTGTACTGAAGCAGGCGGGTAATTAACGTTGTAGTGCTAATAACTCCTTACCCCTGGGCCCGGTCCACCAGGGAGATGAAGGCGTCTTCCAGGGTGGGGGGCACCCGGATCAGGCGCCGCAGCGCGATGTGGTGGGCCGCCAAAACAATTTTAATAGCTTCTTCCACCTCTTCGGCTCTGGGGGTGGCCACATGGAGGCCATAGCCGAAGACCGCGGCCTCGCTCACGTAGGGAAGCCTTTTGATAAGGTTCAGGGCCTCTCCCAGCCGCTCCCGGGGTTGAACCGCGATGATCTGCTCCGTCACCCCGGCCTTCAGCTCCCGGGGAGTGCCCTGAGCAATAAGGCGGCCGGCGGAAATGAGCACCAGGCGGTCGCAAAATTCTGCTTCGTCCATGTAGTGGGTGGTCACCAGAATGGTCACTCCCTGGTCGGCCATGGCGTAAATCAGGTCCCAGAAATTGCGCCGGGAGATGGGATCAACCCCGCTGGTGGCTTCGTCCAGGAACAGGATGGGCGGCTCGTGCAGGATGGCCGAGGCCAGGGCCAGGCGCTGCTTCAACCCCAGGGGGAGCAGCCCGGTGAATTCCCGGCGGCGCTCCCACAGGCCCACCAGATTGAGCACCTCCCGGGCGCGCTCCTTGACCCGGGCGGGAGAGAGGCCATAGACGCCCCCGAAAAAGCGCAAATTTTCCTCCGCGGTGAGGTCCTGATAAAGGGAAAAGCGCTGGGACATATAGCCCAGGTTTGCCCGGATTCTGTCCTGCTCCCGGATGATGTCATAGCCCCCCACGGAGCCGGAGCCGCCGGTGGGGAGCAGCAATCCGCAGAGCATGCGGATGGTGGTGGACTTGCCCGCGCCGTTGGGTCCTAAAAAGCCGAAGATCTCCCCCCGGTTCACTTCGAAGCTGATGCCGTCCACCGCCTTGAAATCCCCGAAATGGCGGGAGAGCTTTTCAACCACAATGGCTTTGTCCGTGTCCAAATCGGTGCGCTCCACGACCTGCGGAAAAAAACTCCCGGCCATTTGTACCACGAGACGGGGCTGACGCCAAGGGCCAAAGGCGCCGCCTCCCCATAAAGAAAGCGGCGCCGGTTTTTTTAAACAGCTGCCGAATTGTTAAAAGCCCAAGTGCCTACTGATGTTCCTAATCCAATAATAGCAGATTGACGATGGGGGTCAGATCGCCCATCCACTGCTTCAGCTTCTGAGCCAGCACGTGCGTAACCGGGGCCCGGGGTTGGTCCACCCAATGATCCACCGTCTTGGCAACAGCCAGACCTGGCACTACATAGTCAAACCAATAGGGCGAAGCCGCTCCCCCGGTGGGCTTGAAGTAACCTCGCTGCACATAAGCCACCAAAGGCCCGCCGTAAGGCACGGTCACCTGGGCGATGTCGATGATTTCCGAATAGACGGTTCCGCCCGGGACGGCAAAGTTCCATTTGGTGCCTTTGTCGGCGGCCTGAAAGACCAGGTCTTCTCCGGTGCCATTGTATTTGAAAATCTTCTTGTCGGTGTATCGAATGTATACGTCATCCTGCACATTGTCCTGATAGGGATCATAGTTGGTCTGGCGCAGGTGAGTGTAAACCTTGCCGTTGAGGGTGACTTCCTCCCGGACTTCCATGTTCATGTGCCAGGTGTGACCCAATTGGTCCGAAGAGTTATAAACCATCAGGGTCCCCTCCTTCAATTTAAGCAAGGGGTTCTGGCCGGCCCGGGCCATGACGGCGTTGACGGGAATCCTTAGAAGGCTGACCCAGTGGTCTTCTTCTTTCGCCAGACCCAGGCCGGGAACCACCCACTCCAAATCGTAATTAGCAGGATTGCTGATTTTATAGTGCTTGTATTTATAGGCGGTGAAAGTTCCGCCGTAGGGGATGGTAATATCTTCGATGGCTACGATCTCTTTTTTTTTGGTGCCGCCGTCATAAACCCAACTGGTGCCCACCGGGCCCAGCTTGAAGCCCAGCGTCTCTCCCTGCCCCGGTCCATTCCAGGCCCAAACTTCCGTATCGGTGGACCGGATATATATGTCCTTGGAGACGTCTCCCTCAATGGGGTCATAATTTTGCATGTGCAGATGGAAGTAGTTCTGGCCGTCTAGAGTTGCCTCTTCCAGCACGTCCCAACGCATGGTCCACTTGTTGCCCAGGTTGTCCTGTTTGTCCATCTCCCCCCACAGGCCGCTTTCCAGGGGGAACAGTTGGACCGCCCAGGCGGGAGCAGCCATAAGCACGAAAAACAACGTTATAAAGACAAGTTTCTTCTGACGCACCATGACTCTTTTGCCTTTCTCGGGTTAGATATAGGTTTTTATACCATTTTGACATCAAATGGTACACAGGCTTAAGGATTTGCCTGAGCGCGTCGGCTTTTTCGGCGCCCGCCACTAAAACGACGGTCATACGGGCTTGATTGAGGAGGGCCGGGGTGAGGGTCACCCGCGGGAAGGGCTACGGCGACTCGCCCTCGGATTTGCACGGACTTGGCCGCTTGCCGGACGAAGAGATCGGCAGCGGCTTGACTCAGCGATTCCAGGTCGGGGTAAATCCACAGCACGGCGGGGCTACCTGCGCCCCGCCGTCTGCGTTAACGGGGCGGGGGGCCTTGGAGGCCCCGGGGTTATTTCTTCTTTTCTTCCATGGGCGGAGGGGTTGAAGGCACCGGCTTTTCCGGGGTGGCAGCCATCTTGGCCTTCAGTTTGGTCATGTTCTCCTGAATGACCTTGGCGATGGTGCTCTCGGTGCCCATGACTTTAACGGGTTTGACCCCGGTGCACAGGCCGTCGGTGAAGCAAACCTCCTGGAACTTGTCAAGGTATTCTTTGGCATGGGCCTGGGCGTCGGTCAGGAAGGCCAGGGCCTCCTTGTACTTGCCCTGCTGGGCGGAAATGGCCGCCAGGTTGTTCAGGGCAAAGGGATTGAAGCGGTCTCTCTGCAGCGCGGTCTTAAATTCAAATTGCGCGGCTTCGTATTTGCCGTCCCGCATCAAGTCATAGCCTTTGGTTAAGGGGGTGAACACATCTTCCGGCATGGGCCGGGGTTGGGCCATGGCCATAGAGGTGAGCAGCAGCAGGCTCAATACGCTTAATACTGCAACCACTGTCCATTTACGCTGCATGTTTTCTCTCCTTATTACCATCTTGAGGTTAAGACGCCCCGTCTTGAGTGAATAGTAAAACAGGTATTCTGAATGTCAAGAAAAGTTTTAATATAACAGGATAGCATCCAATTTTCTTTTTTCAGCTTTTTCCGTCCCTTGCAGGTAATTTGGAAAATTTCCTTCCCAGGCGCAAAGGACACCTAAGGCTGCAAAAAAAACGATGGCCTTTCTGAATACCGCGATTACATTAAATATTTCCTGGTGAATTCTCAGTTCGCCCTTCGCAGGAGGGATCGCCGGGGTCTCCTCTTTGTAAAATTCCACCGGAGCCGGTCCATGAAGGCGGGGGAACCCCGCCTCTTCCAAAACCGTAATTTATGAACCTGCAACCTGAAGCCCGCCTATTGAATGGCCTTCCTCTGGGCTTTCATGCGGTTCAGGAGGTAATCGAAGGAATGACTGCGGATAACCTGGGCAAACTGGGTCTTATAGTTTTCCAGGATGCTCACCCCGTCCACCATGACGTCGTAAAGGAGCCATCCCTGTCCGGCGCGGCGCAGGAGGTAATCCACCGGGATGGTCTCATTGGCCCGGATAAGGGTGGTATTCACCCGGGCTTCGCCATCGGTTATCCGCTCCTGGTTGTATTTAACTGTTTCCTGCTTGAGGTAGTTCAGGACCATGCGGGTATAAGAATCCTGGAAGAGATAAGTGAAGGTGTCCACGAATTCCCGGCGGGCCCCGCTGACGCGGCCGTAGGCCGGCCCCAGGGAGATCTGGGCCATGCGTTCAAAATCGAAACTCTGGCGGATGATTTCCCGGATGGCCCGGGCCCGCTCCGCCTTGTGCGCCTCTCCGGCCAGGGCCGGATTATTCTGAATGGCCAACACCCGGTCCATGAGGCCCTTTACGTATGCGGTGGGGCTTTCCGCGAGGCTGGGCGTTGCCGCAAGGAGGCCGGCCAGGAAGGCGATCCCGATCATGCGTATTTTTCGAGTCTCACTTTCGGTTTTTCTTTTAACCGAAAACCGAAAACCCAAAACCGAAAACCGTCGTTTCATGGCGCTTCCTTTCTCAGGTGATTTCCAAGCCAGCGCTTCAGCCCCAGAATGAGGTGCGTTTCCGCCGGAGGGACGGTCTGGGGTTTGGTCAGCAGCCGTAAAACCGCGGGGAAAATGCTCAATGCAGCCAGCAGCACGCTCAGGCTGCCCACGGTGGACAGCAGCCCCAGGCTGAAAGTGCCCCGGTGGCCCGAGAGCATGAGGCTGCCGAAGCCTACTGCGGTGGTCAGGCCCGCCACCACCACCCCCTTGGCGGTGGAGGCCGGCAGGGTGATGGCCCGGGCTTCCTCTTCCATCTGCCAGCGCACTACGATAACTATGCCGTATTCAATCCCTTCCCCCAAAATCAAGGGCAGAAACAGGACGTTGGCCTGGTTGAAGGCAATGCCCAATACCCACATGAGACCCAGGGTCAAGGCGGTGCCCATCCACAGGGGAATCAGGGCCAACAGGGTAAGTTTAAGGCTTCGCAACAAGAGCCACAGCAACAGGACAATGGCCAGAAGGGCCACCCCCGCGGCCCACAGGCAGGCGTTGCGGAAGGCCAGGGTGAAAACGTAGAGGAGCACGGGGTCTCCCACCACGTTGGGGTCAACTTTTCTCAAGTCCTGGACAAAGTGCTTTAAGTTCTCGGTGTCCCAGATATTTTTGGAGGGGAAGACCCGGATGAGGTAATTGCCTTTGGGACTGATAAACCTTTCCCGCACGTCCCGGGGGAGATCTTCAACCCGGGGCGGGGAGCCGGAATGTTTGAGATTTTCTTGAACCAGGTCCCACTTGTCTTTAAGGTCCTCAAAAAAACGTCGTTCAAACCCCGCCAGACGCAGACCCACCTGGGAGTTGGGGTTGGAGTCCAATATGGGTATCAATTGGGACACCAGGACGTGGGCTTCTTTAAGCTGGTCTCGGGTGGCTTTATGGTCAGACTCCCATTCTTCCTCCAGGGTCTGGGTTACTTTGAAGCGCAGGCGCCCCAAAACGGCAGCCAGTTCCTGAGGATCGGACTGCACCGGCTGGTTGGGAAAATTTACTCCGGCCACCAGGGGGCGCAGCTCTTCCAGGGTGCGCTGGTTGGACTCCAAATGGGCCGGTAGAAAGGACAGGATGGATTCCACATGGGAAACGGTGTCCAGCTTCTTCAGAGATTCCGCCTTGGCCGGCAGGTCTTCCAGGCGGGAGGCGATCATGGTGCCGTAAGTGGTGGAATAAAAGGAATCCCGGATGAGCTTCAATTCCCAGACCACCGATTCAGTGCTCTGATTTTGGAGGTGCAGGGGATTTAAATCAAAGGGCACATGCATCAAGCTCACCGCCCCCAGGGCGGTAACCCCCAGACCCACGGCCACCAGGATGCCGGGCCGCGGCCATTGGAGGGAAAAGAACGGCTCCGGCAGACAAACTTCTCCTTCCGCGGCAGTTTCCTCCGGCGGCGGCCGAAACTTTTCGGTGACCAGCGCCAAGGAGGGCAGCAGCACCAAAGAGGCAAATATGTGCAGGATGATGCCCAGGGTGATAATAAGGCCCAGTTCCGCCAGCCCCTTGAATCCGGTGAAGATCAAGGGAGCCACCGAAAGTGCGGCGGCCAGGGCGGCGTAAAGGATGCCCGGGGAGGCGCCCTTGACCGTTCTGCCAAAACTGTCCGGGTGGCATCGGGACATGGGCCCTTCTTCCTCCTCCAGGCGGCAATACCAGTGGATGCCGAAATCTACCGCAATTCCCAGCATCAACGGGCCGCAAACGATGGACAGGAGGTTGAGGTGCCCCACCACCAGGGTGGCCACTCCGAAGGTCCAACAGAGGCCGATGATCAGCACCAGGCCCTGCACCAGGGTTCGCTTGAGGCTGCGGAAAAACAGGATCATGATGAGCATCTGGCCAAACAGGGAAACCCAAGAGGCCAGATTGATGTCCGTCATGGCCCGGTCCATTTCGTCGTCTTCCAGGGCCTCAGGCCCCGTCACCCCCATGTTCAGGCCGGGGAACCGGACCTTCACCCGGTTCACTAGATCCCGCAACAATTCAAGTTCCCGGGTGGAGGTGGAGTAGCCGTCTTTGGCGGTGGTTACCAGAAAGAGCAGGTATTTGTTGTTTTCCGTGTAAAAATAGCCTTCCTGTCTGAGGTCGGCGATTTCCCCAGGGAACAGACTTTTCAAGGGGGAACGGTAAGGCTTGTCTTCCTGGAGATAAAAGTGAAGCTCTTTGAGGGTGCTGTTCAGCAAACCCAAATCGGGGAGCCGTTCCTCCACCTTTTTTTCTTCCAGGAAGCCGGTAAAGACTTCCCCGATCAAGGCCCGGGTGAACTCTTCGTTGACTACCTGGAAGAACCGGCCCAGGCTGGGGTCGGCGGCCAGGGCGGTCAATTCCCGCTGGTGCTCCAGGAGATCGGCCTTGAGCTTGCCCATGTCCGCGGGCTCCATGTAAAGCAAGGCCCAATGCTTCAGCGGTTCAGGGGCCACCCGGTAAAACAGCTCGGGGAAATCCTGGGGATACTTCCTAAGTTCCTGGGCCAGGGCCTCGGCAAAGCCGGTGGCCAACTGCGGCCTATGGTTCTCCACCACCACCACGAAATTGTCCCGGGAGCCGAACTCCCGGTTAAGTTCTTCGCTCAGCCGCACCAGGCGCAGGTCGCTGGCTACCAACTCGCTGCGGCTGGTGACCATGGCCAGGTTTTGCATGGTGTAAACCACCGACCAGGCCGCGGTGAGAACGCTGAAAATAACAATGGGCCAGGCGAAGCGGCGCATCCACTTAAAGATGGACTGGTTGGTGGCAAAAGAGTTGCCGCGCTGAAACAATGCTGCTCTCCGGCTGAACTGATGGCAAGGGGGGGTGGTCAGGATTGATTCAAAACTTTACTTTTTAAACCGGCCTTTCCCGGGAATGGCCGGACAAAGGCTGCCCTTATCTTACCCGCCTAACATCCCCCCCCCTGGATTTAACAATAATATTTATATCTTAAAAATATCTAGTCAAGGAGTTTTTTATCCACTTGGTCGGAAACTCAAGAAGGATTACGGGTGGAATTTAAAGAGAGTGGAAACAGTATTAAAATTTTTTTTAATTATAATTACCCTCCCCAAGAGTGGCGGATATAGATAATGAAGTTCAAAGGATATCATTCCTGCATCAATAATTAGTTTATCTAA
>VGSO01000139.1 GCA_016874945.1 Deltaproteobacteria bacterium | reverse complement strand
CGGGAACCAGATGGGCCCCCGCCAATTGGAGTTGCCGCCGAACATGCCCGAATTGGACTCCGCCGGCGTATAGTCCACCCGGTACTCTTCGCCGTGGACTTTCAGAATATAGGGGTGCTCGGCGTGGTAGCGGGACATGGAGCGGATGCCGTAAGGGCTCAAAAATTCATTTTCATCCAGCATCTTGGCCAGGATGCGGCGCAGCTTGTCCGGGCTCACCAGGGCCAGAAGGCCCCGCTCGGCCACCCCGCGATGTTCCGGACCGATGGGATGGATGGCTTCCCGCAGCTCCGGCATGCGCAGGATACGCTGCCGGACGCCATCCGCCAGTTGCGGCACCAGCTCCCGCTGTGATTTTTCAAAGACGACCGTGGCGCATAGCGGCAGCAGGCCCACAACGGAGCGCACCTTCAAACGGGTGGAGGTGCCGTCGGGATAGCGCAGCATATCGTAGTAGAAGCCGTCTTCCTCATCCCACAGGCCCTCCTGCTCTTCACCCATGCGGTTGATGGCCGAGGCGATCCAGAGGAAGTGTTCCAGGAATTTCACCGCCAGATTTATATAATGCGCATCGACAGGAGCCAACTCCAACGCGATGTCCAGCATGCACTGGCAATAAAAAGCCATCCAGGCGGTGCCATCGGCCTGCTCCAGGCGCCCGCCGGTGGGGAGGGCGGCGCTGCGGTCAAAAACGCCGATATTGTCCAGTCCCAGGAAACCGCCCTCAAAGACATTCTTGCCGAAACGATCCTTACGGTTCACCCACCAGGTGAAGTTCAGCATCAGCTTCCCGAAAACATGTTTGAGAAACTGGATATCCCCTTTACCCTGGAGGACTTTTTCCGATTTATAGATTAAGAGCCCGGCCCAGGCGTGCACCGGGGGGTTCACGTCACTAAAATTCCACTCATAGGCGGGAAGCTGGCCGCTGGGGTGAATATAAAACTCTCGCAGCATGAGTTCGAGCTGTTTCTTGGCAAAATCAATATCCACCAGGGCCAGGGGAATGCTTTGAAAGGCCAGGTCCCAGGCGGCGTACCAGGGGTATTCCCATTTGTCCGGCATGGAGATGATGTCGTCGTTGAACATGTGAAACCATTCCTGGTTGCGGAAGCGGCGATGTTTCGGCATCAGGGGGTTGGCCCCGTGCTCACCCAGCCAGGTAATGGCGTCAAAATAATAGTACTGCTTGGACCACAACAGCCCCGCCAGGGCCTGGCGCATCACCCGGGCGGCATCCTCTCCCACTCCGGGCGGGGTGATGCAGGCGTAAAAGTCGTCCGCCTCTTGCCGGCGGGCCTCCATGATGTCGTCGAAGCGCTCAAAAGGACCGTCCAGCGACATAGCTGGCGCCTGGGCGAGAGATTCCGGGGGGATGTCATTGAGCCGCAGGCGCAGCACCGCCGCGGCCCCGGCGGCCACTTCGATGCGGTAAAGGGCGGCTGCCTTGGTGCCGGTCTGGTCCGGGTTGACCGCCTGGGTCTGGCCGTGTACCAGGAAGCGGTGGAAGGCGTCCTTCACATAGGGCTGGAGGTTGGAGGTTCCGAAGAGGCGCTCATTATTCGTCTCGTTTTCCGTGAATAACAGGGGGTCTTCCCCCTCACAATAGAGAAACCATTTTCCCAGCTCGGCATGGGTAGCCCCCACCACGCCCAGGCCGGGGGGACCGGCGAGCTCTCGAAGCACCGGTTTGGATGGCCCCTGGGACCAGGACCAGGTATTGCGAAACCACAGGGTAGGCAGCACCTGGAGCACCGCGGCTTCCGGACCGCGATTACAAACGGTGATGCGCATCAGGATATCTTCGGGAGTGGCCTTGGCGTATTCCACGAAAATATCAAAGTAGCGGTCGTCATCGAAGACGCCGGTGTCCAGGAGTTCATATTCATACTCCAACCGGGTGCGCTCTCGGTTGGTCCGGACCAGGTCATCGTAAGGGTAGGCCGCCTGGGGATACTTATAGAGGAACTTCAGGTAGGAGTGGGTGGGGGTGCTGTCCAGATAAAAGTAGTATTCTTTGACATCCTCGCCGTGATTGCCTTCGGTGTTGGTCACCCCGAAGAGGCGCTCTTTCAGGATGGGGTCCCGGCCGTTCCACAGGGCCAGGGCCAGGCAGAGGGACTGTTTGTCATCGGAGAACCCGGCCAGGCCGTCTTCCCCCCAGCGATAGGCCCGGGAGCGGGCCTGGTCATGGGTAAAGTAATCCCAGGCGTCGCCGGTATCGCTGTAATCCTCCCGCACCGTCCCCCACTGGCGTTCACTCAGGTAGGGACCCCATTTCATCCAGGGAACCTGGCGCTCCCGGGCATCCTGCAGCCGCTGCTCTTCTTGGGTATCAGACAGATCCGGCATAATAAATCTCTGTTTAGAAAAAATTTTGTAGGGTGCGTCCTACGCACCAAATTGGTTCTTGCCTGATGGTTGAATGTTTTGGGCCGTCGCGCTGGAGACGCCAATACCCAGTACAATAACCGCTATTATTCATATCGGAATAGCTTGGTTGTGAACCGCCACACTTTTTCAAATACCCGAAGGGAAATTTCACACAAAATATTTTAGTGCACATAGGGAGGTGCGCTTCCGGGGGGAGCTATAACACCCGGATAAGGCATCATCTTTCCCGAGTCAAGCACGCATTGATACATGTCCCTATATTTTTGAAGGTACACGGTATCGAACTTTTCCGTCCCAATTACCAGCGGATGGGCCTCTCCAGACTTACGGACACGAAGCGCCGCAAAATCCTCCTCTTTCGAATGAACTCCAAGACCGACATCGCATTTGGCTGCCGTAGCAAATGCCTTAAAATACTCGATTGAAGATTTATACAGCCTGGTTTCAAGTTGAGTAGCCCACACAGCAGTCCCACCCATAATGCCTGCCATATGAGCTTTGCCGTTGTCCGTTACGGGAATGATGAAGGACATACATCCCGCGCTATGACCCGGAGTGGCAACAATCTGGAAGGTCGTATTACCCAACTTAATCTTCATTCCGTCGGTCAGATAAATGTCAACCGATTGTGGCCTTGGACCAATGTAACCCGCTTCCATTGGAACACTTTGTAACATATTCCACCCTATTAAACTCATAGCCACTTTAGCATTCGGACAAACAGTTTTAAGATATTGCACACCGCCGTAGTGGTCAAAATGTTCGTGTGATATGAATATCAGCTTGATTGTAGACGGATCGAGTCCCAGCTTTTTCATATCTTCTACCATTTTTGTAGCATCATCCTTACCAATGCCGGTATCAAGCATAACTAATCCATCACCGGTATCTATTACGAATGCGCCTACCGCGGTCGTACCGACAAAATAAAAATTGTCAAACAGCTTGATAGGAGCAATAGAAGGATAGGGAGGAGGACCAAAGAACGTTGGTGGTAGTGGATCAGGATCAGGTAGGTTCACATATGGAGCTGCTGCTCCGGGTACCTTCAGCGCGGCCTCTGCTTCGGCTATGCTTAGGGCCGTGGTTTGGGCCGTCGCGCCGGAGACGCCAATAGCCAACACAATAAGTAGTGAAAACAATTGGCAAGTGATTCTTCTCATAGGCATTTTCATTTCCTCCTTGATTGATAGAGCAATGATTAGATTGTTACGTATATGACGGGGAGATTCGGTTTCCTGTAAATAGACTTGAGCAGACCATCACCATACCAAGGTCAGACCAGACCTACCAGTTGCAACCAAAACCTTAAATGTCGCCAGGGTCTTAGATACAGCTATGATAACCTTATATGATAGTTAGCCATAGGGCGGGAAAGCGAAGCGCATCCCGCCTTTAGCATTATTCCACTTCTAGACTGCGAACGCTACCATCCGCCGTCCAGTAAGGGCATAAATGCCGCGCTCCACGTAGCGGTGAAAGCTGGGATACGGCCAAGCCGCGACCCTCGTCACATGACCATGCTTTACTGGATTGTAGTGGATGTAATCTGCATGACGCTCATAGTCAACTTTATCACGGTAAAATCTAGGCATGCGCCGTGGTGGCGCGCAGCCGCAGACCCAGCGCCCGCACCACCTTTAACACGGTGGCGAACTCCGGGTTGCCTTCGGGAGACAACGCTTTATAAAGGCTCTCTCGCCCGAGACCGGTTTCCCGGGCAATCAGCGCCATCCCCTTGGCCCGGGCAATGTCCCCCAAGGCGGCGGCCACCAGCGCCGCATCTCCTTCTTCCAGGGCAGCCTCTAAATATGCGGCCATATCCTCATCGGTTTCCAGATGTTCCGCGACATCCCAAGGTCGCGTTTTCGTCTTTGCCATAATAATCTCCTAAAGCTCCTGAGCCAGTTGCCGTGCGGTCTTGAGGTCCTGGTCCTGCGTGTGCTTATCGCCGCCGGCCAGCAGGATTACTAAGGTCTGCCCGCGTTGCACGAAGTGCACCCGATACCCGGGACCATAGTCGATCCGCAGTTCCGAGACGCCTTCTCCCACCAGCTTCACGTCTCCAAGGTTCCCCAGCGACAGGCGACGGATACGCGCATCGAGGCGCGCCCGCGCTTGCCGGTCACGCAAGCTGTTGAACCATCGGGAATACACCTCGGTCTGGCGGATTTCCATCATTGGATTAATTGTATCTCATGGGATACATGAAGGCAAGCTAAACCCTTGGTTCCGAAGATTTCGCCTCATTTTTTCTGATAGCCTCCAGAGGCGGGATGCGCTTCGCTTTCCCGCCCTACACTTCTAAGGTTGTTTCGGCTTCGCCTCCTGGAAAAGTTCATCCAGCCAATCGAAGACGACCTGGCTCATCAGGCTGCGGTTCTCCATGACGCAGTGATTGGCAGCCCCTTCGCTGGCCGGCGTGACCACCAATTTCTTCCTCGGGTTGGGCAGGTTGTCCAGGCAGAGCTGTTGTTGCCGTTTGACCTCCTCGCTCTGATACTCTCCCTCGCCGACGATGACCAGGGCCGGGACCGCGACTTTGGCCGGGTCAAAGCGGAACCCTTCATTGGCCGCGACCAGACCGGCAGGCTTATCCATGGGCACGCCCCAGCGCCAGCAGACCAGTTTGACGGTGTTGCCAAGAAAGGATGACCAGGAAGCGATTTCCTCCGGCGTCGCCTTGACTACCGGCATGGTGGCGAAAAGGGCGCGGGCGTCAACGACGCAGCTGTTCATGGCAATCGCCTTGATCCGCTGGTCGTGCATGGCGGTCTGGGGCACGAAGCCGCCGCCGGCGCTATAGCCATAGACGGCCAGCCGCTGCGGGTCCACTTCCGGACGGCCCAGGGCGTAATCCACCACCGCTTTCATGGGGACATGCATGTCAGGACGGAAGAATTTCCCCTCCAGGGGGAGGAGCCCCTGCCCCGGCAAATCCACGGTCATGAAGTTGTAGCCGCGGTCATAGGTCTGGGGGGCGATGTAGAAGAAGTTATCCTCGGCGAAGGTCTCGCCGCCGCCGATCACGATCAGGGTCTGCACCGGTTTGGTCCCGGCCGCGGCCTTGCGGAAGAATCCCGGGAGAGACGTTCCTTCAAAGGGAATCTCGAAGTATTCCAGGGGTGGATGGAACATCTCTCCGGCCTTTTTCAGGAGGCTGCGACTCTTCCGGGCGTATTCCCGGAGGCGCGGATCATCGGGCAGCATCGCCAGGAGCGCCAGGCGATAGTAGTAGGAGGCGCGCTGCAACTGATCCCGGGCGCTCACCTGGTGGCCTCCGGCCAGGGATTGCTGGCCCCGGGCTTCAACGAGGCGCGCCATCTTGGCCCACTCCTCCTGCCAGCTGGCGGCGTCGCCGTCCTTGATGTGGGCGGCGGTGCGGAAGGCCTCGCCGATCTCGCAGCCGTGGTTTCCCGCGGCGCCGAGAACGAGTGAGCCGAAGGTGAAATACATATCCGAGTCTTTAAAGTGGTAGCGAACGTGGGCTTCGTGGGCTTCGAAGACCTTCTTCGGCTCCTTGCCTGGCACCGATTGCGTTTTCGAGGTCTCTTGCTTTCCCGCCGCATAGGAGACACCGGCTCCCCCATTGGTCGGCACCACCGACACCAGGAACATGACGGCAACCACCAGGACTCTCTGGTGCATTGCAACCTCCTCTTGCTTCTGAATGCAATGCCTAGGAATTGCCGTTTGCGCCTCAGGGCAAGCGTTCCCAGACCAGGCTGACAACCCCCTGGACGCCGCCGAGGAGCAGGGGGCCTTTCAAAGTCAGATACTTCCCCTTGAATTCGAAATGGCGCCGCTGATCCGTCCCCACCCAGTTGGGGAGGAGGGCGGCCTCGATGTGGTGCACGATAGTCTGTTCGTCAGGATTGACTGAATAGGTCCCGTAGTAGGCAGAAAATCCGTCGAAGGCCGCCCGCACTTCGGCCTCGGACGCGGCCAGGGGGTCATCCGACATAAACCGGGGACGGTTGGGGTTCATGAGTTGTACGGCCATACGCCCATTCGGTTCATAGATGAGCCTGCCCTGGGCATCCTTTCCGAAGGGGTAAGCCGTCTGTCCGCTTAAGTCCTTACTGTGGAAGGATATGAGTTTCCAGGAACCGACCAGTTTGGGTATAACTTCCCTGCTCATGCTGTGAATCCTTCCCTTCGCCGCAGCCGCATTCCTTTCACCCGGGCCATGGCTTATACCGACGCAGCCGCTGATGAACAGGACAATAAGCAAGCTCAACAGGTAGAGGTTTTTCATTTTGGATGTCTTTAGATCTAGGGTCGGATAAATCATAATATAGAAGACGAATCCTCGCTATGGAGATGCTAAGTAATATCGACGGATCCGGGTGAAGCCCATCAATCGCTGCTTCCGGCCGGTGCAACTATGAAAAAAATAATCATACCACAAGACCAGACATGAGCCTTAAAAATTATCAGCCTCCCATCTTAACCCTGGCGGCGCATATCCTGTCGCCGTAAATACCGGTCCAGATAGAAATACATCTCTTCGGGAGCGGCTTTCAGTTTGCTCCAATCGCTTTTTTTCAGGTCTTGTAGGGTAATATTCTCCGGAGAAGGAAGGGCAGTGGCAACCTTGGGGGTATATGCTAGAAATCGAACCCCATCAGTGGCCAGACAGATATAAGGGGTGCGGGACTCGGGGGGCTCTTCGGACCAGAGAATAGCCACATATCGGCGCAGTTCGGCCTCGGCTTCCCCCTGTTGTTTATTGAGATCTTTTTTGAACTCTATGATGACGTTGCCGAAAAGATTGTCCGCCCGGCCTCGAAAGAGAAAATCTTTCTTCCGAACTTGGATAGATTTTTCAATGCCGGAACTGTAGTCTTCGATGAAGCCCGGTTCATCGCCAAAGAGTTCCTGATAGAGCATGGCGAAGCGGTGAGAACGGGCGGATTCAGAGGGGGAAGGGTTCTCCATCCATTTTCAGTAAGCCGAAAAAGTCTTGTCCCAGGCAGCCTGGCGGATATCCGGCAGGCGCGTCCCCTTCTCGGCAAGTTTGCTGGGCTTGCTCATGGCTTGAGGCTTTGTTTTTCCGA
>VGSO01000138.1 GCA_016874945.1 Deltaproteobacteria bacterium | reverse complement strand
TTTTAAAACCTTCAATTTAACATAAATTTTAGTATAATTAATCAGTTATGCCGGCTTTGCTAGTGAGCCGTCACCTTAAACTATAAGCTATTTCAAAACCGATTTTTTGTCACCCTGAGCCGCAGGCAAAGGGTCTAGATTCTTCGCTTCGCTCAGAATGACAAGAAATAACGCATGGTTATGGGTTACTTAAAATCAAATTAACGTAGTAGTACTAACATGTGGAAACGCCTCAGTCTCAGGTCCCGAATCTTCATCATCCTGGCGGCCCTGGTATTGACCACCCTGGGAGGCGGACTGGTCACCATCTGGCATAACGAAGCCATGGATACCCTGTTCACCTCCCTGGTGGACAACAACGTCAGGTCCTTTCAAGCCGCGGCGGAATTGGAAGCCGCACTGCTGGCGCAAAAAGGCTTCGCCACTTATTATTTTCTGGACGCCAATCCCCAGTGGCTGAAGCAGTTGGACCAGTACCACCAAACTTTCCTGGAGTGGCTCGAAAAGGCCAGAAAATCGGCTTACACGGAACCCATGCGGGAGATCCTCAACGACATCGGCTCCCGTTACACCCGCTATATTGAGGCCCGCAACCAAGTGCTCCTGCTTTACCGGGAAGGAGACCGGGAAGAGGGGGCCCGGCTGCACCAGGGAGTGCGCCTCCAATTCAATGAGCTTTCGGACCTTTGCGAACGTTACCAGTTGATCCAGGAATATGCCATCAACCGGGCCCGCACCGAGAGCCAGACGCGAGCCCGGTTCATCAACACCCTGGCCCTGATCATCATGCCCAGCGTGGTGGTTCTGGCCCTGGTCCTGGCCTATATTCTGCTCAAGCAGATCCTGGAGCCCATCCGCCGGTTGGCTCTGGAAACGGGTCCGCCTACCAATCCGGCCAAAGTGTCGTCCGACGAAGTCAAGGCCCTCAGCCGCCGGGTGCACCGGCTCATGGACGACGTGGACCAGGCCCAGACCCAGTTGGAGCGAAGCCAGGAGTATCTCCTCCAGTCGGAGAAGTGGGCCATGGTGGGGAAGCTCGCGGCCGGGGTGGCCCATTCCATCCGCAATCCCCTGACCTCCGTGAAGATGCGGCTCTTTTCCATGGAGCGCCACCTCCAGCCCTCCCCCGCCCAGAAGGAAGACTTTGAGGTGATCTCCGAGGAAATCCGCCACATCGACGCCATTGTCCGCAACTTCCTGGAATTTTCCCGGCCCCCCAAACTGAAGATGGCCTGGATCAACCCTTCGGAGGTGGTGGACATGACCCTCCAGCTCCTGCGCCACCGCCTGGACCTGTACGGAGTTAAGGTGGAGGTGAAGCGTATGGGGGCGCTGCCGGAAATCCTGGCCGATCCGGAGCAGTTGAAAGAGGTTCTGGTGAACCTGCTGGTCAACGCCTGCGAGGCCATGCCCGGCGGGGGCCAGGTCACCATTTCCGAAGAAGTGATAGTCGAACCCGGGGGCCGGGCCGTGGTCCTCCAAGTGACGGACAATGGGCCGGGGATTCCCCCGTCCATTCAAGACAAAGTCTTTCAACCCTTCTACAGCACCAAGGAAGAGGGCACCGGCCTGGGCCTGAGCATCGCCTCCCGCATCGTGGAAGAGCACGGCGGCAGCCTGGCCCTGGAATCCCGGGAGAATGAGGGCGCCGCCTTCATCATCACCCTGCCCATCAGGGAAGGGGACGAATGGGCGATATTATAGTAGTGGATGACGACCACCAGCTGCGTCAGAGTTTTAAAAAAATCCTGGCCGCGGAAGGGCACTCGGTGCGGACCGCGGCCAGCGGCGAGGCGGCCCTGGAGTTGGTCCGGGAGAGCCTCCCCGATTTAGTGATCATGGACATCCGCATGCCGGGAATGGACGGCCTGGAAGCCTTCCGACGGATGCGCGCCATTGAGTCCCGGCTGCCGGTGGTCATCATGACTGCCTATGGCACCACCGAAACCGCCATCGAGGCCACCAAGCTGGGGGCCTTCGATTACGTCCTCAAGCCCTTTGAAATCCCCGACATCCTGACCCTCATCGGCCAGGCCCTGGAAGCCGGGCGCCTCATGCGCCGCCCCGTGGAAATGGACGTGGCCGCGGAGAAACCCGCGGCCGACGCCCTCGTTGGCAAGAGCCGGCCCATGCAGGAGGTGTATAAGGCCATCGGCCGGGTGGCCTCCACCGACGCCACTGTGCTCATCCGGGGGGAATCGGGAACCGGCAAGGAGCTGGTGGCCCGGGCTGTTTATCAGCACAGCCTTCGAGCCGAAAAACCCTTCCTGGTGATCAACTGCGTGGCCATCCCCGAGACCCTGCTGGAGAGCGAGCTGTTCGGCTACGAAAAAGGCGCCTTCACCGGCGCGGTGAGCCGCCGGATGGGCAAAATCGAACAGGCCCACGGCGGCACCGTGTTCCTGGATGAAATCGGCGACATGCCCTTCAGCATCCAGGCGAAGATCCTCCGGCTGCTCCAGGAAAAGAGCATCGAGCGCCTGGGGGGCCGGGAACCCATCCCTGTGGACGTGCGCATCATCGCGGCCACCAACCGGGACCTGGAGGCGGCCCTGACCCAGGGCCGCTTCCGGGAGGACCTCTACTACCGCCTCAACGTGGTGACCCTGTGGCTGCCCCCCTTGCGGGAGCGCCGGGATGACATCCCGCTGCTGGCCGAGTATTTCCTGGCCCGGTTTTCCCGGGAGATGGGCCTGGCCAACCCGGGGATGACCCCCGCCGCCAAGGTCATGCTCAGCAACCACCTGTGGCCCGGCAACGTCCGGGAACTGGCCAATGCCATGCAAAAGGCCCTCATCTTCAGCCGGGGCTACCCCATACACCCCGAAGACCTGTCCCGGGCCCTGGTCGCCGAAGCTCCGGGCCGGGAGGAGGAACCCCAAACCCGGGAGGCCATCCGCCAGTGGATCCGCCAGGGTCTGGTTTCCGGGGACAGCAAGCACGTCTTCGATGAGTTCATGGATCGCTTTGCCTCCCTGCTCATCTCCGAAGCCCTGGACTTAACCGGCGGCAACCGCAGCCGGGCCGCCAGGCTCCTGGGCATTTCCCGCCCCACCCTCCTGGCCAAGATCGACAAGTACCGCCTTAAGGTGGAAACCTCCGTGAAGGTGGAGGATAGTTAATCCACAGATTTCACACATATAAAATTGGTGTCAATCTGCCCCATGGGTGGATTATTCCCGTTTTTACAAACTGTAAAAAATGGCGACACGCCGGCTTATTCCGGCAACACCTGACAAACCTGCTCTCCAGATTATTCCCAAGTAATTTAAGCCCCTTATACTTCCAGCGACTTTTCCTTTCATTGGCATAGGCTTTGCTCCCTTGTGGTGTGGGGTGAAGCCTGTGGTGCAGCGTTTCAGGATTTTGATTGCGGATCGTAACCGGCATGTGCGGGAATTCCTGCGCCGGGAGTTGACCGCGGAAGGCTACCAGGTGGAGGTGGCCGGGGACGGGCGGGAAGTGCTGCTGTGCCTGGATCGGGAGACTCCCCCGGACCTGATCATCCTGGACCTGGAAGTGCCCTACGTCATGGAACTGGAGGTCCTGGCCCGCCTTAAGACCCGCCGGCCTCCGGTGCCGGTGGTGATTCACTCCTGCCTGCCGGAGTCGGTGAACCACAACGGCTCTTCCCTGGCCACCGTGTTCCTGGAAAAGGGAGGGGACCCGGCCCGACTCAAGGGGGTGGTGGCAGAGGTATTCGGCAAAAATTCCTCTCCGGGACTTGCTGGCTCCAAAGAAGGCGGGGAGTGGAAAAACCCGCAGACATAAGGGAAGGTGGCAAATCCGCCATTGACCTTTCGAAAGGCAAACCAATTGAGCTATTGAAACAGGCTGCTTGAGAGGAGACTCATGCGATGGTCAATAGTAGTTGCTGTGTTTGTGGCGAAACAAAGGGCTTGTTTGTTTGGACGGGGAAGGGAAGTGTGTGTTTGCCTTGTTTGTCCGCCCAGACGCAGACCTCCCCCCTGGCAAAACAATCCCCCGTCAAGCAGTCTAATAATAGAAAGATAGCGAGTATGAAAATGGAAATGAGGCCCCGGTCATAAGCTGAGGGTCATTTCCTGAGCCTGATGTTTACGAGCTTTGAAACGAGGAAAAGGCAGGGCCCTTGAGCTTCTCCCCAGAAATCGCCTGGTTGGCCCTGACCGCTAATCCCTGACCGCTGATCCTTGGAAAAATGGCCAATCTCTTAAAGCGTCTGAAGGGTTATTTTCATCGGGAGAAACCTTCCGAGATGTCCGTGGAGGGGTTGCGGGCCGCGTTCAAGGCTCGCTACCACGCCTTTAAACTGCTCCTGGCGGCTAACAACACCGCACTCCAACTCATGACCGACATGGAGTCCGCGCTCCAGGGCAACCACAGCTTCGGAATGACCTTTATCCGTTCCCACGCCACGGCGATCTGCGTCAATGTCTACTCCATCATCAAATACCTGAACGAGCTTTCCAAAGGCAAATACCAGGCCCTGGAGCCGGTCTTCTCCAGTATCGAGAAGTCCATCGATGAAGTCCTGAAAAAGCGGGACCTCCCCCCCATCATGGACCTGGTGCTTCCCCTTACCCAGGTCCGCCGGGACATGGCCGACGGGGTGGGCGGCAAAATGGCCAATCTGGGGGAAATCAAGACCCAGCTCCCGGAAATATTGGTTCCCGATGGCTTCGTTATCACCGCCGCGGCTTATGAGCAGTTCCTGAACTATAATCTGCTCCACGATGAAATCAACCGCCGCCTCCAGACCCTGGAAGTGGAGGACATCGACGACCTTTATCGGCGGAGTTCGGAAATTCAGATGCTCATCATCGGGGGAGAGATGCCTCCGCCCCTGATGGAGGCCGTCTTCCGGGCCTGCTGCGAACTGGAGGATCGGGCCAGCCCCGGCGTCCGGGTGGCCCTGCGCTCCAGCGCCATCGGGGAAGACGCCGCGGAGACCTCCTTTGCCGGCCAGTACCGCTCGGAGCTCAACGTCTGCCGGGAAAACATTCTTACGGTTTATAAAGAGATCCTGGCCAGCAAGTACGCCCTCACCGCGGTGAGCTACCGCCTCCATAAGGGCCTCCGGGACGAGGACGTGGCCATGTGCGTGGGCTGCATGGAAATGGTGGAGGCCGCGGCCGGGGGGGTCATGTATTCCCGGGACCCCACGGACATTCGCCGGGACCAGGTGCTGATCAACGCGGTCCACGGCCTCCCCAAGACCGTGGTGGACGGCTCGGTGACTCCGGACCTCTTCGTGGTTTCCCGGGCCGAGCCGCCGGCAGTCATCCGCAAAGATATTCAAGACAAGAAACAGAAAGCCGTGTGCCTCCCCCGGGAAGGCACCATGATGGCAGAAGATGATCAAGGCCGGGAGCCGGCCCTTACCGACGAGCAGGCCGTGGCCCTGGCCCGCCTGGCCCTAACCCTGGAAGAGTATTTCCAGGCGCCCCAGGACGTGGAATGGTGCCTGGATAAAGACGGAAAGATCCTCATCCTCCAGAGCCGCCCCCTGAAGCAGATAACCCCGGTCCGGCAGGAGACGGGGGCAATCGTGGCCGGCGACCACCCGGCCCGGCTCCGGGGCGGGGACACCGCCAGCCCCGGGGTGGCCGCAGGCCCGGTTTATCTGGTGAAAACCAACCTGGATCTCTTGCAGTTTCCCGAGGGCGCGGTGCTGGTCACGGCCTTCGCCCACCCCGGCTGGGCCGCCCTGCTGTCCCGGGCCGCGGCAGTGGTCACTGACCGGGGGGGCATAACCGGCCACCTGGCCAACGTGGCCCGGGAATTCGGCATTCCGGCCCTTTTTAACACCGGCGATGCCACCCAGCGCCTGGCCCCGGGAGAGATGGTGACTGTGGACGCCGACGGACAGGCCGTTTACGAAGGCCGGGTGGAGGAGTTACTGCGCCTGGCCAATGTGCGCCAGGGGCTGATGCTGGGCACTCCGGTGCACGCCACCCTCAAGGAAGTCATGACCCTAATCAACCCCTTAAACCTCACCAACCCGGAAAGCCCCGACTTCAAGCCCCAGAAATGCCGGACGCTTCATGACATCACCCGCTTCTCCCACGAAGTGGCGGTGAAAGAGATGTTCGCCTTTGACAAGCAACCGGCCCATGCCAAGTTCTTCATCAAGCGGCTGAAGACCGCGGTGCCCATGCAGTGGTGGGTCCTTAACCTGGAAGACGGCTTCAAGGAGGATGTTCCCAAGGCAGAGGTGGAATTGGACAACATCGCCTCCCAACCCATGCTGGCCTTGTGGCAGGGCATCACCGCGGCGCCCTGGGAAGGCCCGCCGCCGGTGGACGCCCGGGGATTCCTGTCCATCGTCATGGGCGCGGCCACGGACCCCAATCTGGCCGCGGCCGGGGGCACCATCTTCGGCAACCAGAACTACTTCATGATTTCCAAGGACTTCTGCAACCTCACCTCCCGCCTGGGGTTCCACTTTTCCACGGTGGAGGCCCTGGTGGGGGACAAGCCCTACGAGAATTACCTGCGTTTCGCGTTCAAGGGCGGGGCCGCGGACTACCCCCGGAGGGTGCTGCGGGCCAGGATGGTGGCGGATTTTCTCCAGCGCTACCACTTTTTGGTGGAGGTCAAGGAGGACGCTCTCTTCGCCCGGCTGGAAGGCGAGCCCCAGGATTTCATGCTGTCCCGCCTGCGCCTGTTAGGCTACCTCACCATCCACACCCGCCAGTTGGACATGATTATGCTCAACGACGCCGACGTGGAGTATTACCGGGAAAAAATCGGTAAGGATTTGGAGAAGTTGGCCGAGCAGTAAATTTGCGTTTATCGGCGTTCATCGGCGGTTTGGTTGCTATCCGCCGATGAACGCGAAGGACGCAAGTTAACCTAGGGTAATCTCCTGGCGATCGCCCCGAGCTTCGTTGATTATCACCAGCTTTCCCTGATCCATCCCCAGAAGCTGGTCGTTGGCGTTCAGCAACTCTATGCCAAAAATGGTGCCGTCCGGAGCCATGTCTACATTAAGTTCTTCGCTGACCCGGACAGTCTCCACCTGGGCGGTTTTTTCATGTAACCTGAGAGCCTCTTGCAAAATTCATTTTGAGGCTGCGATTTTCCTATGTTGCTTAAAGAAATATCCGGTAGCACATCGCGGCCTTTTGCCGCAACCAAATGATATTATTTCTCGCCAAGGCGCAAAGGGCGCCAAGGAAAAATGCAGGGTGGGCACTGCCCACAATTTCCTTTCCTAAATCAGTAGGTTAACAACGAATTCTTGTTGAAAAAACCAGAAACTCGGATTCAGTAGCACAGGCTTTCCAGCCTGTGCCGGCGCAGGCTGAAGCCTGCGGCTACCTAATTTTGCAAGAGGCTCCTGATATAGGCGATATTATAGCGGGGGTCATAAGTGAGTTTCATAGGAATTTATGCTCCTGATTAAAAAATCGGTCATGACCCTTTAGTGGTTGATAAATAATTTTCTAGACATTAATTCTCGAAGAGACCAGATATGGTTTGACAAGCCAGCCGCCATAGCTGGTGTCCTTCTTTGCCACCTTCTGGGAGTGCGGTCA
>VGSO01000137.1 GCA_016874945.1 Deltaproteobacteria bacterium | reverse complement strand
AATGTGCCATAAGCCCCATAACTCCTTTCAATGTTTAGGTTTTAGGTAAACCCATTATAGCATTGATCGGCTGTCTTGGGGCTGTTTTACTTGCTATCTCAAGTAATTTCTACCGGACAGCAGTGATATTAAGATAAGCTAAGCTATATAAAACCAAATAATAAAAAGTCTGGGCCCTGATTCCCGCGAGTGGCCTCATTGCGGGAGCCGGGCCTTTTTTTATTGGCCCGGTGCAAAGCAGGGAGGCACCATGGCCAACAACATTCCCGACTCCCTACAATCCTTCCATCTATTAACCGATATAGAATCCACCGCTTTTCTCAATTACTTAGCTTTAACGATCTCCTTATCGATTAGGAATTTATCACTATTAAGGGGTCCCCCCCTTATCGTGTATGTCAGGGAATATTCCTTTCCCATATAGTTCAAGAAAAATGCAAGGGGGAACCAAGATGCAATTGGTCTCTCTGTCAGATGAAACGGCTTTGAAACAGAATGGGATTTTTTATCGCCCTGGCACGTTAAGGCGGTAGTATTACACCGGCGAACAGCCGCAGCTATTTAAGAAAATCCGGCGGCGTTTGTTTATTGACCTTTCCGCATGGCAAACCTTTCTTAAAAAGGAGACCGGCACACCGGGAGACTAACGATGTTTCTGCTTATAACAAAGCTGGTCCTACGCCACTGGTTAACCAAGCTGGAGAGCCAAATAAAGAACGGACTGTTCGACAGGTCCCTTTCCCAGCAAATTGATTGCGTCCGGTTTCTCCTGGAAACCATCAGCCGATGAAAAAATCCGCCCTGGACCTTGAAAGAATCCCCCGGGAGTTAAAGGCCCGGCCACAGTGGGTTGTATGGCGGATTGAGAACCGGGATGGCAAGCCCACTAAGGTTCCATACACTCCGGCGACCCCTGGCAGAAAAGCGAAAGCAGATGATCCCGGTACGTGGGGCACCTTTGAGAAAGCTCAGGGGGTGGCCCAGACCGATGGCTTCTCAGGGGTGGGCTATGAGTTTTCCTTTTATGACCCCTTTTGCGGGGTTGACCTGGACAAATGCCGGAACCCGGACACCGGGGAAATCGAATCCTGGGCCAAGGACATTATCAGACAGCTTAACTCCTATACCGAAATTTCCCCAAGTGGCAGGGGGGTCCATGTCCTGGTTAAAGGGAAACTCCCCCCAGGAGGCCCCCGTCGCAAGGGACAAGTGGAAATGTATGATTTTGGCCGGTACTTCACCATGACCGGCCTGCACCTGGAGGGGACCCCCACCAGCATCGAAGACCGGCAAACCGAATTGACGGCCCTGCATAATGCGATTTTCAGACAGGAGAGAAAAGAACCTCCTAAAGATTCCGGCCCTTCTCCCTCCATTGACTTGGCCGATTCTGAGTTGCTTGACCGGGCGCACGGGGCGGCTAACGGGGAAAAGTTTGGAAAACTGTGGCGGGGGGATTGGAGCGAATACCGCTCACAATCTGAGGCCGACCTTGCTTTGTGCTCCATGCTGGCCTTTTGGACAGGCGCGGACCCTGCCAGGATCGACCGGCTGTTTCGGCAATCCGGGCTTCACCGGAAGGACAAGTGGGACCGGCCCACAGCGGGAAGCACTTATGGGGCCAAGACCATTGAGAAGGTACTATCCAAAACCAAGGAGTTTTACACCCCAGGAAAGAGGTCCGCAGAACCATACCCTTCCCGGTCCCAGGGAAAAGGGCGGAAAAAGCAGGCCCCTATCACCACGGGATTCAATCTCACGGATTTGGGCAATGCTCAACGTCTGGTGGCCAGACACGGCCAGGACTTGCGATACTGTTACCCCTGAGGAAAGTGGCTGGTCAATGATGGTACGCGGTGGATTAAAGATGAATCCGGGGAAGTGGACCGGCGGGCGAAGGACACCGTGAGAAACATCTATGCCGAAGCCGCAGCCTGTGAAAAAAAGGAACTTCGGGAGGCCCTGGCGGATCATGCCAGACGGTCTGAATCCGACTCAAAGCGCCAGGCCATGATTAATTCGGCCCGGAGTGAGCCGGGGGTTGCCCTTCTTCCGGCTGATTTGGACCGTGATATGTGGCTCTTAAATGTGGTGAACGGCTGCATCGATCTGAGAACCGGAGAATTACGGGAACACCGGCGGGGCGACCTGATTACCAAAATGGCTCCCGTAAAATATGACCGGGAGGCCCAATGTCCCGCCTGGTGGGGGTTTCTGGAAAAGATTATGAACGGCAATGGCCCCACGATGGAGTTTCTGCAAAAGGCCGTGGGGTATGCCTTGACCGGGGACGCCAGGGAGCAATGTCTTTTCTTTCTTTACGGCCTGGGGGCCAATGGCAAGAGCACCTTCCTGGAAGTCATTCAAGCCTTGCTGGGGGATTACGCCACTCAGACCACCAGCGAAACCTTTTTGCTTAAGCGCCACAGCAGCCCCATTTCCAATGACGTGGCGGACTTGCGGGGAGCCAGGTTTGTCACCGCGGTGGAAATCGAATCGGGCCGGCGCATGGCCGAAGTGCTTATTAAGCAGATGACCGGCGGCGACAAGCTGAAAGCCCGCTTCCTTTATTCTGAGCATTTCGAATTCAAACCGGAATTCAAAATCTTCCTGGCGGCAAATCATAAGCCGGTAATCCGGGGAACCGACCACGCCATTTGGCGGCGGATTCGGCTGATACCATTCACCGTCCAGATTCCAGAAAAAGAACAGGACAAGGAACTTCCCGGGAAATTAAAGGCCGAGTTGCCCGGCATCCTAAATTGGGCCGTAGAGGGCTGTCTAAGCTGGCAGTTCGAAGGACTAACCCCACCCCAGGCGGTCCAGGATGCAACCCAGAATTACCGGCAGGAAATGGACACCCTGGCGGAATTCCTGGCCGAACGCTGCATCATTGCACAAGGGGCTTCAGTCCCGGCGGCGGACCTTTATAAAGCTTACACGGCATGGGCGGAAGAAAACGGCGAAAAGAAGCCTCTCAGCCAAAGGGATTTCGGTTTAAACCTCACGGAGCGTGGCTCTGAAGGGAAAAGAGGCACAGGGGGGAGGGCGGTCAGACATGGGATTGGGTTGCGGGCTGAGTGAGGGAAGTGACCTTGATTCCAATAAACTTCATATGCACCCCCCTCGCGTAAGGACTTTATGGAAAATAGGGTCACTTGGGTCACTTGGGTCAATGATTACTGCAAAAACTTGGGATTAAACACCTTTCGTAATGGACGCCATGAGTGCAAAAAAGCAAATTGATCCCCTCCCGGTCCTTCTCTCCCGTGGAGATTTAATCCGGCCCGATGAACTGGCCAGGGGGATGAAGGTTGCCCAGGGGACCGTTTACGAGTGGGTCCGGCGGGGGGTGATCCCTTTTATTCAGCTTGAGAAGTGCATCAGATTTGACCCGGAAGAAATCAGGGAATGGTTAAGAGCCAAACATCGGGCGGCCCGGAAAGCGCCGGGCGGGGGACCCGTCCAGGCGGCCACATGATTCCTTATCGGATGGCGCAAGAGAAATAGCCGTAATATTAATTAGTTATAAAAGCAGGTGTCAAGCAGGTGTCATAAATCAGAGACTCCCAGAATGAAAATCTTAGTCGATACCAGAGAGCAAGCGCCTTTCGACTTTAAAGGGTATGAGGCCGAAACTGAACCGGCCAGCTTGCCGGTGGGGGATTATTCCTTGCCGGGATTCGAGGACCGGGCGGCCATAGAGCGTAAGAGCCTCAATGACCTTATCGGCTGTCTCATGGGGAAGGACCGGGAACGGTTTGAACGGGAACTGAAGAAGGGCCGGGCTTATGATCTGTTTGCGGTGGTGGTGGAAGCGCCCTTGTCCGATGTTTCCCAGGGGCGTTACCGGTCGGAAATGAAACCCCACGCCGCTCTGCAAAGCCTCATTGCCTTTCAAGTGCGGTATCGGCTGTCAATCGTCTGGGCGGGGAACCGGGCCGGGGCCGAATACCTGACCTATTCCCTTCTTTCCAAATATCTCCGGGAAATGGAGGAACGGTATAAACAGGCGGTCAGAGCACAAAACGGCCAACACCCCAGAGCAGCGAATTAACGAAACACAATAGGAAACGTTTCCATAAGGTTTCGATATGGCTCAAAGGAAAGTCACGGATTATCAATTAGAACGGTTAGTTAGAAAAGGGAACGGCGTTTCGGAAATTGCCCGGATTCTCAAAGTCTCCAAGGGGACGGTATCCCGGCGGCTTAAACAGCTTAACTTGGGGATTGCCAGGAATATCACCCTTCACCATGCCGGGGAGATCGTCAAACGGGAGATCGACGCCGCCAGCCAATTGTTAAAGATCAATGACCATGCGAATGAACTTCTTGACCTGCTCATGGTTTGCGTCAATGGCGAAGACGAAGCGGTTAAAAAGGAAGCCTTGGAAAAATTGGGACCCGTAGGGCCGGGGAGCAAGGACCCCAAGGAACTGGCCCTTAAGTGTATGCAGGAAATTCGCAGCCAATTAAAGCTCCAGTTGGAGATATTCCAGACTCTTTTTGACGTGAAGGCCGTGGCCGAGTTTCAACGGGAAGTTTTGGAGGCGATAGCAGATGCTTCTCTCGAAGTGCGGGACCGAATCATCCGTAACCTCAAGGAAAAGAGCGCTATACGATCAACTCTTGACCTCCATTGAGGGCAGATTCGACCCCCAGGGCGATAATTTTCACTCAATCGGGGCGTGGGCTGAGGGAACCCCCATCATCCTGGACGGGAAACCCTTCACCTTCCATAAACATGAATATCTCCGGCAGCCCTACCAGGATAATCACCCCTATCTGGTGGAGATGAAGGCGGCCCAACTTGGCTTGACCACTAAGGCAATCCTTAAGGTCCTCTATGGGGCCAGATACCGGGGCTATAAAGGCGTTCTCTATCTGTTCCCTTCCCGGTCTGATGCTCTGGATTTCAGCCGCAGCCGGGTTGCACCCCTGATTGAAGACAACCCCGCCTTCATTGGCAGGTGGGTAAGGGATACGGACGCGGCGGGCATTAAAAGGATATGGAACAGCTTCCTTTATCTCCGGGGCATGGTTTCCAGAGTGGGGCTAAAGTCTATTCCCGTTGACCTGATTTGCTTTGATGAACTGGACGAGGCCCCCCAGAAGGCGGTGGACATGGCCATGGAGCGCATGGGTCATTCAGAGTTTCGGGAATCCCACAAACTATCAAACCCCACCATCCCCGACTATGGGATTGATAAAGCCTTTCAGGAGACGGATCAGCGTTATTGGCTCCTCAAGTGCGAAAAATGCGGGGCTTATACCTGCCTGGAAGATACCTTTCCCGGTTGCCTCTTGGAAGTAGGGGGCCGGGTGATCCGGGCTTGCTCAAGCTGCCAGGGGGAACTTAACCCGAGTGTAGGGGAGTGGGTTGCTAAAAGGCCAGGGGTGACAGAGAAGCGGGGCTACCATTATTCACAGCTATTCAGCCATTACGTTGACCCCGGCGACATTCTCCATCAGTACCGCACCACCAATAACCTTCAGGACTTCTATAACCTCAAGATCGGCGTGGCCTATGTAGAAGCTGAAAATCGCTTAAGCGTGGAAGAAGTGTTAGCCCTGTGCGGCAATGAAGGGATAGCCTCAAGCGATTCTGGCCCCTGTACCATGGGGGTTGACCAGGGGAAAGACCTCCATGTGGTCATCGGTAAGCGGCAATGGGACAAGGCCGGGAAAATCGTTCACCTGGGGGTTTACCGGGATTGGGAAGAATTGGACCGGCTGATGAAAAACTTCAACGTCTCCCGGTGCGTGGTGGATGCCCTGCCCGAAACCAGGAACGCCCGCGCCTTTGCCGAGAGACACAAAGGCAAGGTGTTCCTGAATTACTATCAGGAGCGCCAGAAAGGGAAATACAAGTGGAACGAGAAGGACCTGACGGTCGCCTGCAACCGGACTGAGGCCCTGGACGCCAGCCACAACGAAGTGATGCAGGGACAGGTGGTCCTTCCAAAAGAGTGCGGCATTGTCCGGGAGTTTGCCCAGCACCTTCACAACGTGGCGAAGAAACTGGAAGAAGACGAGGAAACCGGCTCCAAAAGGTATGTTTACGTCAAACTGGGGCCGGACCATTTCCGCCACGCCTTCAATTATGAGGCCATGGCCCGGCAATATGGAATGGACAGCCTTTTTGACGGCTGCGATCTGAGGTGATTATGGCTGAAAAGTATTTTGCCGCCCTTTCCTGGCCCTACCTGCATAAACCGGCTTTTGCCTTGGTCATCAAGGTTGAGTGGGACGCCACGAAGCCCGACTCCACCTATACGGCAAGCGTAGTCAGTGAACAAGAGGAAATCAGCCTGCCCGCCATGCGCAAGGTCTGCCAGGAGTTGCAGAAAAAATATGACATCACCCTATGGCATGGCGACGCCATGAATGAGGCCATGGTCAGCCTCTTATTTCAAGGTGCAAACGGGCAGCCTATACCCCTGGCCCCGGCGCCCTATATTGACAGGCCGGATGCTACCACGCTTTATTTACAGGCCATTCGGGAGCTAACTCGGGGTGATAACAAAGTGTTGTGGTTTGGAGAAGGAAGCGGCCTGCCTGGATATTTGAACAATCTCCCCAAGGACAAACCTATTGATATTTTCCGTTTTCCTCCTGTGGCGGCCCTGGGTTATGCGGCGGCGCACCTGTATCTCTGGCTTCAACTTGAATACGAGAAGAAACCCAAATCTGGCCCGCAACGTATTATTGAACATTGCGAATCCACCGAAAATGATTGGGAAAGTGGTTTTTTCCATAATGACGATGATGACGACGATGAAGGCGGCGGGCTACTCGGATATTAATCGAATTAAGCAAACCGCCCTCCATCGGTTCTTAATCATCAATGGCTTAAGAGCCTTATTTAGAGGCCATTTTTTAACGATTCCGGCGAAGGCAAGGATTAGGTAAGGGTCTAATGGTTTTCGTCAAAATTCGCTGTCAGAGAGGCTTATAGATTGCGAAATTTGGCCCATTCAGAGGATACCCCTACCATCCGGCTGCATGAGAAGCCCCAGGAGAGGTCCTGGATATAATTTTTTATTTTATCTTGACAGTTTTGATAATTTAAGAAAAGTATGCAAATAATCTCGGATTTATTCTATGAACAAGCTAATTGCAGCCCTTAGTATAATTCTTTTCACTCTAGGAAGCCAGGGATGTGCCTTGCCGGTTCTGGTAGCTGCTGCGGCAGTAGGGGCGCCGGCTTAGCAGCAGGTGGGGCCGGCTTAGCAGTCGGCCAATCGAAGCAGGCAGACGCTAAGTTGAAGGAAGTGGCTGCAAAATATAGGAGCGATTACAATCAGTATGTAATAGAAATGGAAAAAATCAACATCGAAAGGGAAAAGCATGGTCTTAAACCGAAGCAATCTTTGTGTTTTGAAGAATGGATTTTGACTCAAAAACTTACCCCAGAAGAAATGGCATTATTTAAGAAAGACCTCCCATCTGACAAACCAGAAGCGGTTAGTGGTGGAGAAGCTCTCCCCACAAGCGCACAATCTCACCCTTTTCCCCCCTAAAATCCG
>VGSO01000136.1 GCA_016874945.1 Deltaproteobacteria bacterium | reverse complement strand
AGAAGCGGCCGGCTTCGTCCTTGAGCAGCAGTTCCACCCGGCGCTCCACTTCGTCGAGCTTGCCGTGGCAGAGACGCACCAGGTTCACCCCTTCCTCGAACGTGGCAAGAGCCTGCTCCAGGGGCAGGTCGCCGTGCTCCAGGGCGTCCAGGACTTCCTCCAGACGCTTCAAAGCAGCCTCGAAGGTCAATTTAACCGGTTTTTCTTTTGCCATGGTGTTTTCTCTGAAATTGTCGGTGCAGGCTTCAGCCCTCACCGGAGCGGGCGGCCCATCGGGCCGCCCCAACAACGAACAGCCGCGGGCGGCTGTTCTACATTATAAAAACCCCTGACCCCTGACCCCTAAAACCTAAAACCTGAAACCTGAAACCTGAAACCTGCTCACTGCTCACTGCTCACTGACTTCCACCACCTCACAATCCAGCCTACCCCGGGCCACTTTGATCCGGACCTCGGCGCCCAGGGGGACCTGGGAGGCGTTCCGGATGATGGTCCCCGCGGGTTGCAGGGTGGCCACCGCGTAGCCTCGCTGAAGGATGGCCAGGGGGTTGAGCTGGTCCAGGTGGGCCAGGATGACGTCCAAGTGGCGGCGGCGCTCTACGTGGCCCCGCTGCCAGCGGCGCAGCAGGGTCTGTCCGGCCTGCTCCAGTTGTTGGCGGGCCAGGGTGGCGGCCCGCCGGGGGCTGAGCAAAAACAGCCGGGACCGGTCCAGGCGCAGGTGCTGGCGCTGATTATGAAAAAGGCGCCGGGTGCGGCGCACCAGGGCGTCGCTTTTCTCGTCCAGGCGGAAGCGCAGGTCCATCAGCCGGCGGCGCAGGTCCGGCAGCCGACGGGACAGGAGCGTTACATGGCGGCGCCGGCCCTCCTGCCCCTGTCTCCAGACCCGGCCCAGGGACGCGGCCTGGCGATGGAGGTGCTGGATAAGTTGAGCCTTGTCCGGGGCCACCAGCTCCACCGCGGCGCTGGGGGTGGGGGCCCGCACGTCCGCCACGAAGTCGGCGATGGTGAAGTCCACTTCGTGGCCGATGGCGGAGACCACCGGAATGGGGCAACGGTAAACGGCCCGGGCCACGATTTCTTCATTGAAGGGCCACAGGTCTTCCAGGGAGCCGCCCCCCCGGGCCAGAACGACCACGTCAATGCCGGGATAGGAGGGCAGTTCGTCCAGGGCTCGGCTAATTTCCGCCGCGGCTTCCCCGCCCTGGACCTTCACCGGGTAGATGAGCACTTCCAGGTTGGGGTGGCGGCTTCGGAGCAGGCGCAGGAAATCCCGCACCACCGCGCCGGTGGGGGAGGTGACCAGGGCGATACGCCGGGGCAGGAAGGGCAAAGGTTTCTTATGGGCCGCATCAAAAAGCCCTTCGGCCTGGAGGCGGGTCTTCAAGGCTTCGAAGGCCTGGGCCAGGGCCCCCAGTCCCAGGGGTTCCAGGTAGTCCACCACCAACTGGTATTCCCCCCGGGGTTCATAAACGGTGAGGCGGCCCCGGCACAAAACCTGGGCGCCTTCCTGGGGCTTGTAGCGCAGGTGCAGGTGGTTGCCCCGGAACAGCACTGCCCGGAGCTGGGCCCCGGCGTCTTTCAGGGTGAAATAAAAATGCCCCGACAGGGGCTGTCTCAGGTTGGAAATTTCGCCGCTCACCCAGACGAGAGCAAAATGGGTCTCCAGGCGCTCCCGGATCTCCCGGGTAAGGGCGCTCACCGTGTAGATGTGGGGGTATTCCCGTTCCATGGCGGCGGTCTGACCCACTATACCATATTTCTTTGGCCAGGGGAAATTCCCTGATTCTCTGGAGAAGAAGTCCTGATACCATTTTCCCAATGGAAAAAACAAACTCTGGTTAGGGGTTTACAAATGAGGGGGGATGGTTATCTAAATAATTAGAAAAGCGATAGAGATGAAGGAGGCGTGCTGGTAACCAGCACATCTTTCTCAAAGCCAATCCGTCAAGGAAAATCTTTTTTTGGTGGCGTCGCCGCGATAGAGGCAAATCTAGCCTCATAATGGAAAGAAGATTACAGATCAAGAGATATGTATGAAAAAGTTAAGTTTGGTTTTGGTTCTGGCAATTTTGCTGGGGGGAGGTGCGGTCGCCGCGAGGTCAGCACCTTCTTATGCTCAGGGCTATGCAGGCTATAGCTATCCAGCCCCGCCCCAAGATATCTACGCGACACCTTGGGTCGGGCCTAATACGCCGTGGGTTTTTTACAACGGCGATTGGTTTTTAAATGGAGTCCTGTATTACTTTTTCGGCCAGAGGCACGGATGGGCCCCGTATTACGCTTATTCTCCCACCTTTATCGTAAGACCCGATCACTGGTACGGCCCCAGGTGGAATGTGTGGTTTAAAGGCCAGCCGCATTACTGGGGGAATTTTCACCGAAATTATCCTTATTGGGACAGACACCGACACGGCCACCGTTATGACCGGAAATTTTATGAGCAACACCACCGTGGCCAGGGCGGAGGTTGGCATAAAGGATTCCATAGGGAAGACCGTCGCGACGGACGGCGCCATGACGACGGCCGTGGACGCCATGACCATGGCCGTAAACGCCATGACCATGAGGATGGTGGTGGCCGCCACCATGGCGGCCGGGACTAACTAGGTTGCCCTTACAGGGAAATGATAAAAGCAGGGGCGGGTAAGTCCGCCCCTTTTCAAGCCCTCCATGCCACCTCGCAATACTTCCCTGATTTCCTGCAACTTTGGGAAAAATGTTCTATTTCAGGGACAAGCTACTTTGAAAAGGTAGGCGCGGATGGCCTTTGTCCTGCATTCCGGGATGCCTAAGTTAGGCGGGCATAGAGGCCCCTCCCGAGCCTGTGTATTCAAGGAATTATCCATCCCGCATAAAGCGCCAGTCCCAGCCAGGCCCAGTTCTGGGCGTAGTAGTTGTCCGGGGCTTCGAAATACGCCTGCCCGTTTTTTTCCCGGTAGAAAGATAAAATCTTGTCCGCCATCTGCCGGGTTAGTTTCCGGTCTCCGGCGGCCAGGGCCGCGGCCAAACATCCCGCATACATCACCGGACTTTCATAATCCACCCGGGGAGCGCCGTCATAGCCATAGACGGCGAACAGCTTGCCCCGGGTTTGCCATTCTTTCATGATAAAGGGGAGAAAATTTTGGGTCAGCAGCCGGGCGGCAATTTCGTCTTTAAACCACAAGGCGTCCAGGGCCAGGCGCCAGGGGAGGCGCACCGCTTCCCAGCCGAAATCCGTGGTCTTGTCCGGCGCGGGGGTCGGGCGGCCCTGGGCGTCCACCCGGCACCAGTCAGGGAAAAGGCCGACGCCTTTTATTAGGTTTTCGGTTTTCAGTTTTCGGTTTTCGGTTAGAAGAACTTGGATTATCAATGGGTTATAAATTGAGTTGGCAGCATTTGAAAGAGAACCGGGTATTAAACCTCCCAAGCCGGAAGCCAGACGGAAAAGCAGCGGATAGGTGTCCCGGCGCAATTGATGCCAGCGGGGGTCCGCAAAGGTTTCATAAAGAAGCCGGTAGGTCGCGGGGGAGAAATATGAGGGATTCACCAGGTACGGGGGCCGGTCTTCATGCCAGTTGCCGGGAGTGAGGAGCAGTTTGCCGCGGGGTAGGGTCACCACCTCCTTTTCCAGGATGGCGGCCTGGACCCGTCGGGCCTCATCCAGATAGGGCGGGAGACCTGGCGGGGCCGCCCAGCCCCGCCGGGCCGCCAGGGTCAGGGCCAGGGCATAATCCAGGTCCGCGTCCGACGCGGTGTTGGCGTCCAGGACTCCCCAGGAGCCGTCGGATTTCCGGCCCCAGCGCCAGGCCAGGAGGGAATCGCCGCAGGTTTGCTCTCGGGAAAGGTGGTGGCGCGTCCAACCGTAAACCCGGGCAAAGATGGCTTGGTCCTCGCCCCACACGGCCCGGAGCAGGGCATAGGCCTGGGCCTCGGAGATGGTTTCCCCGCCGCGCTCGGGGATAACCACCCGGCCTTCCGGGGAGATATAATGGCGGACATAACTTTGCCAGGAAGCGTGGAGGACCTGCTTCAGGCGGGGCGGGAAAGGCTCCTGAGCGCAGCCCCAAACCAAGCAGATTAATAGAAACAACGCGGGAAAAATATTTAACCGCAGATGAACGCCGATAAACACAGATCACCTAAGGTGCCGAACCAGGAGCTTCGGCAAAAAATTTGCGTTCCCAAGCGGGAGCTTGGGAACGAGGGAAAATAACCAACCCCTGATCCCTATTCTCTATTGCCTGAAACCTGCTCACTGCTCACTGCTCACTGCTCACTGGCTTGACAGGCTCCGGGCTACTGATATTCTTAACATAAGATGCATGGTTCACAAGAAAAATCCGCCTCACCCTATCCCGTCTTGGCGGCTGCCCTGGAACAGATTCCGGGAGTCTGCGGGGTCTATTTATTCAAAGACGCCAACGGCCGGGTCCTGTACGTGGGCAAGGCCGTTAACTTGAAAAACCGCGTCGGCTCTTACTTAAAAAACGATAAGCAAGGGCCTAAGACCGGACTCATGCTCAAGAAAGCGTCCCGGGTGGACTTCCTTCTTACCGCCACGGAGCGGGAGGCCCTTATCCTGGAGCGCAACTTCATCAAGGAGCACCGGCCCCGGTTCAATGTCATGCTCCGGGATGACAAGAACTTTCTCTGCCTGCGCCTGGACCTGGGAGAGGAATATCCGGGGTTGCGTTTTGTCCGGCGGTTTGCCGCGGACGGCGCCCTGTACTTCGGGCCTTACTCCTCCGCGGGCATGGCCCGGGAGACGTTGAAGGTGATGAAGCGGGCCTTCGGGGTGCGCACCTGCAAGGAGCGCCGCCTCATGGCCCGGTCCCGCCCCTGCCTGGAGTTCCAGGTGCAGCAGTGTCTGGGGCCCTGCGCCGGGCAGGTGAGTTCCGAGGATTACCGCCGGGCGGTGGCGGAAGCGGTGATGTTTCTCAAGGGGCGGGGGCGGAACCTGTTGAAACGGTTAAAAGCGGAGATGGACCAGGCCGCGGCCGGGATGGATTTTGAAAAGGCCGCGGTCATTAGGGACCGGGTCCAGGCCATCCGGGAGACCCTGGAGCGCCAGGACATGGCCCGGCCCAGTTTCAAGGACCAGGACGTGGTGGGGCTGGCGGCAGGGGAGGGCAGGGCGCTGGTGCTGGTGCTCCTGGTCCGCGCCGGGCTGGTCACCGGCAGCCGGGAGTATTACTTTCCAGAGGCGCCGCCGGCGGAGGAACTGCTTCAGGGGTTTGTGAAGCAATATTATTCTGAAGGCCGGCCCCTGCCGGATGAAATCCTCCTGCCCCGGGATATTCCGGACCGGCGGTTGTTGGCGGAAGTGCTGAGCGAGCAAAAGGGCGGGCCGGTGCACCTGGCGGCGGCCTCGAGGGGAGAACGGGGGCGGCTCCTGACCCTGGCCGGGGACAACGCCCGGGCCGCCTGGGAGCGCCGGAGGCCAGCGCGCTCCCCCGAGGAAGCCCTAACGGACCTTAAGGCCCGCTTGCGCCTTCCGGAGACGCCGCACCGCCTGGAGTGCGTGGACATTTCCACTCTCCAGGGGAGCCAGTCCGTGGGGTCGCTGGTGAGCTTCACCGACGGGGAGCCGGACAAATCGGGCTACCGGCGGTTTCGCATCCAAGGCGTGGCCGGACAGGACGATTTCGCCATGCTGGCGGAGGTGGCCCGGCGGCACTATGGCAAACCGGGTCAGGCCCGGCCGGATTTGCTGGTGGTGGACGGGGGCCGGGGCCAACTGGCCGCGGCGCTGGAAGCCTTGAAAGAAGCGGGCGGAGAACCTTTCCCGGTGGCGGCTCTGGCCAAAGAGGTTGAGAAGGCCGGGCAACGGGTCCGGGACCGGGTATTTTTGCCGGGGCGGAAGAATCCGCTGTTTTTACCGGCCAATTCCCCGGGCCTGCTGCTGCTCATGCGCCTGCGGGACGAAGCGCACCGGTTCGCCATCAGCTACCACCGCAAAAGGGCGCGGCAAGAGTTACTGACTTCGGAACTGCGGCAAATTCCCGGCATGGGGCCGGTGCGGTTAAAACGGCTGTTGCAGCATTTCCCCAATCTCGAGGCCCTGAAAAACGCCACAGTGGAGGAAATGGCGGCGGTTCCGGGTTTTAGCCGCAAGGTGGCCGAGGCTTTGAAGGAACGGCTGGCCAAAGACTAACCCCGGAGGCGCAGAGGACACGGAGAGGGCGCAGAGAATTTTGGCCCTGACGCTCAGCGCCAGGGCCAAAATTATTCTTTCCCCTGGGTATATTCTCTGTGCTCTCGGTGTTTCTGGGGTTAATCTTTTACTGGCTCTTTCCCCCGGCCGGGGCCGCGGTGACCCCCTTGAAAATATTGATCATTGGAAAAGAAGTAAATCCAACACGGCAGGATTGGCGGTTGGAGGAACTATGGTAGGAACTAACATATAGGCGGCGCCCCCGCCGCCCATCTGGCCGACGATGACCCCTTGGGCATTAATCGCGATGCCGTCCCCAATTTTTCCCGCCGGAGGATTGACAACCAAAGTATTCAGGTTGAGTTTGTCCCCGCCGGGCGTCCATAAACAACCGGCAGTGAAACCTTCCAGGTTATAATCCGCCCAGCCGGCGATAAGGCCATCTTTATTAATGGCAAGAGCTCTGGCATCGGGGCCGCCCGGAGTGCCCAAATCCTGGAGGCCGCCGCCCTGGGTCCAGGATAAGGCGCGGCAAGGAAAATAATGATTTTCAGGATTATTACCTGCCCAGCCCACCACCTGGCCACTTTGATTAATGTCGGAGGCTTCGGCATAGCTAAAGCCCGGCAAGGTTCCCAGGTCTTGCCCCGGACCGGGGGCGGTCCATAGCCAGGCATGGTTATTTTTTGTTCCGACCATGCGGCCGTCGTCTTTAATCTTAAAAGCTAAGCCGCCAACCAGGTCCAGGGGCTGGAGGCCCCCGGCTTGGGTCCAGATGAAAGGGACCCAGTCGTCCCCGTAAACGGTGTAACCCAGCACCTGCCCCAGATTGTTGATGGAGCCGGCCATGCTGTCAGTCCCCCCTGCCTGCAGGCCCAAGTTCTGCATATTCCCTGATTCCCACAAGAAGGCGCGCTTAGTGGTGGCGTTGATATAGGACTCGCCGACGATTTGACCGAGATTGTTAATATCATAGCCAAAGCTCTTGCCGCCGCCCAGGTCACCCAGGTCCGTGAGCCCGCCGCTTAAGGTCCATAAATAAGCGCGGTCGTTAAAATTCACCAACGCCTGGTTATTATCGTTGATGGCCACCGCCATGCTGCCGTCACCCTGTCCCGTGGTATAGTAACGGTATTGCGGCGCGGCCTGGAGATGGCCAGCCAGCCCCACAAGCCAGGCCAAGGTCAGAGCCAAGGTCAATGATCTCGAGGTCATCATGACCATCCCCCTGTCTTCGCCGGTGGTCAGTAATTCAGGGGCCATTATATATTAATTCCGAGAGAAGAGCAAATAAATTTAAAGAAATATTAAGGGCGCGAGGCGGCGCTCAGGGCGGTGATTTTTCCGGGTCAAGCCGGAAGGACAGTGGCGGAGGCTGTGAAGGGGGGCGGGAAAAAGGCTAACCCCAG
>VGSO01000135.1 GCA_016874945.1 Deltaproteobacteria bacterium | reverse complement strand
CGTCATGCAGATTGGGCAGAAAGCCGTTTTCCCGGGTCAGGGGCATGAAATGGCTGTGCCCCCCGGCAAAGAGGGTCCCCATCTGATAGACCGGATACGCCGGGCTGGGCACCAGGTTCACGTCCTCGGGGCTGTTGATCCCCAAGGGCAGGTGGGCGATGCCCTCCTTGGAGCCGATGAGGGTGATGACCTCGCTGGCCGGGTCCAGTTCCACCCCGAAGCGCTTCTGGTACCAGCGGGCCACCGCCTCCCGGAACAGGCTCATGCCGGAATAGAGGGGATAGCGGTGAGTCTTGGGGTTCTTAACCGCTTTCACCATCTTATCCACGATGAAGCGGGGCGTGGGCAGATCGGGGTCCCCCACCCCCAGGTCGATGATGTCCACCCCCCGGGCCCGCACCTGTTCTTTTTTCTCGTCGATTTCTTTGAAGAGATAAGGGGGGATCAATTTCAAGCGCGTTGCCGGCTCAAAGAAATCCATCGTTTAAATTCCTTCCTCCGCCACCAGTCGATTCCGGAGGGCGCCGATACCCTCCACCCGGATTTCGATGTCGTCCCCCACCCGCATGGGGCCGATCCCCGAGGGCGTGCCCGTGGCGATAACGTCCCCGGGCAGGAGGGTCATGACCCGGGAAAGAAAAGATATTAGCTGCGCCACCCCGAAAACCATGTTTTTGGTATTGGAATGCTGGCGCCGCTCCCCGTTAAGATAGGCCTCCACCGTGAGATTGTCTGGGTCGGGGAGGTCCGTTTCGATCCACGGTCCCATGGGGGCAAAGGTGTCAAAGCCCTTGGCCCGGGTGAACTGGCCGTCCTTTTTTTGCAGGTCCCGGGCGGTGACGTCGTTGAACGCGGTGTAGCCCAGGACGTAATCGAAAGCCCGGTCCTCCGGCGCGTGGCGGGCCGTCTTCCCCATAACCACCGCCAACTCCGCCTCGTAGTCCACCCGCCGGGACATTTTGGGGTAGACGATGTCCGCCCCCGGCCCGATCACCGAGGTGGAAGGCTTCATGAAAATCAAGGGTTCATCCGGGACTTCCCGCCCGAATTCCGCCGCGTGGTCGCGGTAGTTCAACCCCAACGCGATAATCTTGGTGGGTTCGCAGGGGGCCAGCAAAGTGACGTCGCTTAACGTCAGGACCTCCCCCGTTTGGGAAAGACCGATGTACGGGGTATCCCAGAGGGGAAAAATCTTCTCCCCCTCCAACATTCCATAGCCGGAGCGGCCCTCCAGGAAGAATCTTACGATCCGCACTTATTTCAACCCCAACACGTCCTGCATGTCATAGAGGCCGTGGGGCTGGTTCACGATCCACTTGGCCGCCCTGACCGCGCCCCGGGCGAAATTGTCCCGGCTGTGGGCCCGGTGAATGACTTCGAGACGCTCCCCGATGCCGCAGAAAATCACGGTGTGCTCGCCCACGATGTCCCCGGCCCGCACCGTTTGAATGCCGATCTCATTTGGGGTGCGCTCCCCGATGATTCCTTTCCGGGCATAGACCCCCACCTTATCCAGATCCCGGCCCAAGGCCTCGGCCATGACCTGGGCCAATCTGATGGCCGTGCCGCTGGGCGCGTCCTTCTTCATGCGGTGGTGGGCTTCCACGATTTCCACGTCGTAGCCCTCCCCCAATACCCGGGCCACGTCCGCCACCACCTTGAACATGAGGTTCACCCCCACGCTCATGTTGGGGGCCAGGACCACCCGGGTCCGGGGGGCGATTTCCCGGATTTCCGCCAACTGGGCCGGAGTAAAACCCGTGGTGCCGATGACCACGGCCTTGCCCGCGGTTGCCGCCTGCATGAAATGGGAAAAGGACACTTCGGGATGGGTGAACTCGATGAGCACATCCCCCTGGGGAAGCACTTCTTCCAACAGGCCCGACACGATAATCCCCTTGCTGGGCAGCCCCACCACCTCTCCCACGTCTTTGCCCACCGCGGGATGGTCATAGCGCTCCAGGACCCCGGCCAGGACAATGCCTTCGGCCCCCTCCAGCATATGGATAATCCGCCCGCCCATGCGCCCCGCGGCGCCGGAAACGATGGCTTTGATCATTTGGCCTCCTGCCAGGTTTGAGAGTTCAAAGTTCAAGGTTCAAGGTTCAAAGTTGAACCCTTTCCCTTGAACTTTGAACTTTGAACCTTGAACTACTTAATCAACCCATACTTTTGCATTACCTGGCGCAGTTTGTCTTCGTTGGCCGGGGACATGGGCCACAGGGGCTGGCGCACCTCGCCGGTGATTTTCCCCATCATTTTCAGGGCGGTCTTGGCCGGCGCCGGGTTGGTTTCATAGAACATGGCTTCCATCAAGGGCCACATCTTGTAGTGAAGCTGCCGGGCCTTGGCCAGATCGCCGTTGAAAAACGCGGTGCACATCCCCGCCATGTCCCCCGGGACCACGTTGGAGACCACGGATATGACCCCCTGGCCGCCGATGGCCAAAAGCGGCAGCACCGTGAAGTCGTCCCCGGAAAGCAGGGTGATGCGGTCGCCGCACAGTTCCACCACCTTGGCGCACTGCTTCAGGTCGCCGGTGGCTTCCTTGATGGCCACGATGGTGGAAAACTCCATGAGCCGGGCCACGGTTTCCGGCAGCAGGTTGACGCTGGTGCGGCTGGGCACGTTGTACACGATGATGGGAATCCCGGTCTGGGTGGCCACGGTTTTATAATGCTGGTACAACCCCTCCTGGGTGGGTTTGTTGTAATAAGGAGTGATCATCAAAGAATAGTCCGCGCCCGCGGCCTGGGCGTGTTTGGTCAGGTCCAGGGACTCGGCGGTGTTGTTGGAGCCGGTGCCGGCGACTACGGGCACGCGTTTTTTCACCTGGTCGATGCAGGTCTCCACCACCCGCTTGTGTTCCGCGTGGGACAGGGTGGCGGATTCGCCGGTGGTGCCCACCGATACGATGCCGTGGATGCCTCCCTGGATCTGGAACTCGATGAGTTCCCGATAGGCCTCTTCATCCACCTGGCCGTTCTTGAAGGGAGTGACGATGGCGGTTAATGCGCCCTTCAGCATGACTCTCTCCTTATATAAGTTCGTCGACCCATAATTCGCCCTGAAAGACAATCAGGGCCCGGCCTTCTAAATAAACGTCGGTAAAAGCATTCTCCTGCCGCTGGAAATGGATGGTCAAAGTTTCCCCTCCCCGGGTGTGCACCGACACCGGGGAGGCGGCTTTGCCCAGGCGGGCGGCGGCCAGGGCCGCGGCCACCGCGCCGGTGCCGCAAGCCAGGGTCTCGTCCTCAACCCCCCGTTCGTAGGTCCGAATTTTCAGGGCATGGGGGCCCTGGAAGCGGACGAAATTGACGTTGGTCCCCCCGGGCTGGAACATGGGGTGGAACCGTACCGCCCGGCCCCAACTGGCCACCGGTACCTGCTCCAGGTCGTCCACCGGCGCCACCAGGTGGGGCACCCCCACCTTCAGGAAATGGCCGGTGAGGACGGTGTCGTTCAAAGGAATATGCTGCTCCGGGCGGAAGTCGCCCACCCCGGTAAGGAGCAGCTGCACCTGGTGGCCCGCGACTTCCGCGTGGATAATTCCCGCCAGGGTTTCAAAATTGAGCTTGGGCGGGGCCATCTCCAAAATTACCGCCAGCCGGGCGGCGCAGCGGCCGCCGTTGCCGCACATTTCGGCTTCCGAGCCGTCGGCGTTGTAAAACCGCCAGCGGAAGTCGGCGGTGTCGGAATTTTCCAGCAAAATCAACCCATCCGCGCCCACTCCCACCTTCCGGGCGCACACCCGCCGGGCGAAGCGGGGCTGCTCCGCCTCGGGGATAAACCCCCGGCGGTGGTCCATGAGGACAAAGTCATTGCCGCCGCCGTGCATTTTGTAAAAAGAAATGGTGCGGGGATTATCCATCAAGCGCCCTTCAAAATATCGGGAATCCGCTCCCCCCAGATAAGCTGGCGGTAAGTCTCCCGTTTTCTGATAACATAAAACTCGTCATCTTTCACCAAGATTTCCGCCACCCGGGGCCGGGCGTTGTAATTGGAGCTCATGGAAAACCCGTAAGCCCCGGCGCTCATCACCGCCACCAGTTCCCCGGGCTGGAAGGCCGGCATCTTCCGGTCCTTGGCCAGGAAATCTCCGGATTCGCAGATGGGACCGACCAGTGAAGCCTTCACCTGAGGCCGGGGCCGCTCCACCACCGGCCGCAGGGCGTGATAGGAGCCATACAAGCTGGGGCGGGCCAGGTCGTTCATGCCCGCGTCCACGATGATGAAATGTTTGCCCTCCCCTTCCTTGGTGTAAAGCACCCGGGTGACCAGGATGCCGGCGTTCCCCACCAGCACCCGCCCCGGCTCCAGGATGAGGGTGCATTTGAGGCCCTTCAGCTCTTTGATGAGGGCTTCCCCGTACTCCGAAGGGTGGGGCGGCTCTTCCTGATCATAACGGATGCCCAGGCCGCCGCCCAGGTCCAGGTATTGGATGGGGATGCCTTCTTTGTCCAGGCGGTTGATCAGCTTTTTCAAGCGCTTCAGCGCGTCGATGAAAGGTCCCAGCTCGGTGATCTGAGACCCGATGTGGCAGGCCGCGCCCTTTACCTCCAGGTGGGGCAGCTCCTGGGCATGGCGATAATCCTGGATGGCCCGTTCGATGTGGATGCCGAACTTGTTTTTCTTCAGCCCCGTGGAAATATACGGGTGGGTCTGGGGGTCGATGTCCGGGTTGATGCGCAGGGCCACCGGCGCCTTCACCCCCAGGCGTCCGGCGATGCGGTTGATCTCCCCCAATTCCTGGGAGGACTCCAGGTTGAACAGGAGAATCCCGGACTTAAGGGCGAATTTAATTTCTTCGGGCTTCTTGCCTACTCCGGAATAAACAATCTTTTGGGGGTCCACCCCGGCCTGCAGAGCCCGGTACAGCTCGCCGCCGGAGACGATGTCCGCTCCGCCCCCCAGGCCGGCAAACAGACTCAGAACGGCCAGGTTGGCGTTGGCCTTCACCGCGAAGCAGATGATATGGGAAAACCCCGCAAAGGCCGCGTCGAAGACCCGGTAGTGGTGGCTCAAGGTGGCGTGGCTATACAAATAAAAGGGCGTGCCCACCTTCCGGGCGATGCGATCCACGGGCGCGTTTTCGCAGTAAAGTTCGCCGTTTTGGTAGTGGAAATGATGCATTTATGCGATTCCGCCTTCAAAAAGCTATCAGCTATCAGGTTTCAAGTTTCAGGTTTCAGGTTTCAGGTTTCAGGTTTCAGGTTTCAGGTTTCAGGTTAAACAAACTTTTGCAAGTTTTTAAAACTATCAGGAAAATCCTAATATGGCAATTACCTTGAGAAAAAAGCGATTAAATTTAAGCTATAGGCAAGCCATTGGCCATTGACTTATTGCTTATTGCTTTTGGCTGACCGCTGACCGCTAAAAGCCAGCCCCCGCCTCCTCCGACGGCAGGCTCTCGTTGGCCCGGCGGGATTTGTCCACCGCGGTGACGTAATAGACGTAAGCCTTGCCCCGGACCGCCCGGGTATCAATGAAGTGAGGCCGGGTGAGCAATTGCGGGGTCAATTTCTCAAACGTCGCCTCCCCCGGCCCCCGGCGGTACACCCGATACCCCGCCAGGTCCGCCGCGGGGCTGGGGTCCCAGTGCAGCCCGATCCCCTCGGAGATGGCCACCGCCACCAGGCTTAAAATAGGCGGCGGCGGGGTCCGGTCTTCCGGCCGGGCCGTGGCCATGGGGGAATCCACGCTCTCCAGCAAATCGCCGCCCACCAGCCGGGCCGAGTGGACCTGGTAATCATATTCCACGTCGTTCAGCACCGCCAGGTCTTGATGCGTGGTCGGGGCGACGGGCTGGGGCGTCACCTTCAGCCAGGCGCTGTCCCCGGAGCGGCGGTAAACGAGGTAGCCGGCCAGGTCCCGGACCGGCGCGCCGTCCTGCCGGTGCGTCACCGGACCCCAGGCGAGATTCACCACCTTATCTCCGGCCCGGGCTTTCAGGTCCCGAGGGGGGCGGGGAAGATAGTCCCAGGCCCGGCTCAGCACCGGAGACCAGCCGCCCTGGTAGCGCTCCTGGTCATAGGCCGCCACCCGGTACCAGTAGCGGCGGCCGTGGACCAGGCTCTGGTCCTGGTACGCCACCGCTTCTCCCTTGATCTGGCCCTCCCGGGGGTAGGCCAGGTCGATGTCCGCCAGCAAGGTGAATTGCGCCGGGCCATCTTTGGGCTCCACCCCCCGGGCTTCCCCCCGCTGCAGGCGGAAGCCCTGGAGCTGGGTGAGGGGCCGCCCCAGGAGGTCTTCCTTGGGGAAAAGCCAGCTCACCACCAGGCTGTCCCCCTCCTGGGAGACGCGGAACTCCCTCACCGGCGCCGGCAGCACCGCGTCGGGAGATATGGGGGTCATCTTCTTGCCGCAAGCCGGGAGAAAGGCCAGGGAAAGAATAAGGGGCAACAAGAGCTTGTAAGGCGCCATAGTATTTTCTGGTCTGATGTAGGGTGCGCACCGCGCCCCATGATTATCTTCTGCTTCTGGTTCCCAAGCGGGAGCTGGGGAACCAGAAAAACATAAAACCCCTGCTAATCCTTATTAACCGAAAACCGAAGACCGAAAACCGAAAACTGTCTTACAGGCCCAATTCCTTTTCCACCCGGGCCAAGGCCTCGGCCACCCGCTCCGGCGCGGTGCCTCCCGGGGATTTCCGCCGGGCCACGGACTGCACGATGGTGAGCCAGTCAAAGATGTCCGGGCCCGCGGCCGGGGCGAACTTCCGGATCTCATCCAGGTTCAGTTCCCACAACTCCTTCCCCTGGCTCTCGGCGAAGCGCACTGTGGCCCCCACCTGCTCGTGGGCGGTGCGGAAGGGCGCCCCCTGGGTCACCAGGTAATCGGCCATGTCCGTGGCGGTGAGAAAGCCGCCCACCAGGGCCTCGGTCATGCTCTCCCGCCGCACCTCCAGGGCTTCCAGCAGCCCCGCCATCAATTCCACCGACGCAGTCACCGTGTCCGCCGCGTCGAAGAGGGGCTCCTTGTCTTCCTGGAGGTCCCGGTTATAGGAAAGGGGAAGACTCTTTAAAGTCATGAGCAGGCTCATGAGACTGCCCGCCACCCGGCCGCATTTCCCCCGGATAAGCTCCGGCACGTCGGGATTGCGCTTTTGGGGCATGATGGAGGAGCCGGTGGCATAGCCGTCGGGGATGACGATAAACCCGAATTCCGAGGAGGACCAGAGAATAAGCTCTTCCGACAGCCGGCTTAAGTGCACCATGATGAGGGCCGCGTGGGCCAGGAATTCCACCGCGAAATCCCGGTCGCTCACCGCGTCCAGGCTGTTGGTGAAAATCTCCGGGAACCCCAACTGCTCCGCGGTGAACCGGGGGTCGATGGGGAAAGTGGTCCCGGCCAGGGCCGCGGCCCCCAGGGGGGAGACTTTGATGCGGGGCAGCGACTCCTTCAAGCGCATGATATCCCGCCGCCACATTTCGTCGTAGGCCAGGAGGTGGTGGGCCCACAACACCGGCTGGGCCCGCTGGAGGTGGGTATAGCCCGGCAGAATAACCCCGGCGTAACGCCGGGCCAGCCTGACTCCGGCCCGGCGCAGCTCCATGAGGC
>VGSO01000134.1 GCA_016874945.1 Deltaproteobacteria bacterium | reverse complement strand
CTTCGTTACACCTTCTTTTCCCACCTCAGCAAATCCGTTACCTCCGCTAAAGTCCGGCCCTCTTTGATCTCTTCTCTTATACGATTCTCCTTTTCCAGCACGTCCATGGCCCGGTTGGCGTATTCCACCGCGATTTTTTGGGGGAGGACGCAGACGCCGTCGTCGTCCCCCAAAATCCAGTCGCCGGTTTCCACCCGGGTGTTGCCCACCCGGATGGGGACGCCGATTTCGCCAAAGCCTCTCGGCTCCCCGGCGTTGGGCATGACCAGGCGGGAAAAGGCGGGAAATCCCAGCTTGACGATGTCTCCGGAATCCCGGAGCGCGCCGTCGATGACCACCCCGGCCACCCCTTTTTGCAAGGACGAATGGGTGGCCAGCTCCCCCCAGATGGCGGGCCCCACGCCCCCGGCGTCGATAACCAGCACGTCTCCGGGGTGGGCCAGGTCAATGGCCTCCACCGGCTTGGCCCAGTCGCCGGGATAGGTGCGCACCGTCAAGGCCCGGCCCGCCAGGCGGATGCCGGGAAAAAGCGGCCTGATGCCCTCCAGCACCCCGCCCCGGTGCAAGGCGTCGGAAAGGTTGGCCGCGGACACCATCTCCAGCACCCGGCGAATTTCCTCCCCGCTCACCCGCTTGAACAGGGTGGTGGGGATCACCGCGCCTTCATCCAGCGCCCGGCGGATATCCCGGGTGGCCGCGGCCGGGTCCTTGGCCTTGGTGATGGCCCCGCCCACGATGACGTAGCTGGCGCCGTGGGCCACCGCGGCCGCGGCGGTCTCGGAGTTGATGCCCCCGGCCACCCCCACGGGGATTTTCGCCGCCTGGGCCACGGCCAGCAGCGTGGCAAAAGGGTCCAGGCCCCGCATCTGCTCGTCAATGGCCACGTGGACGGAAATATAATCCGCTCCCAGCTCTTCCACCCGCTTGGCCCGGGCCACCGGGTCAGGAACCGCAATGAGGTCCACCACGATGCGGGCGCCGTAATTTTTTCCGGCCTGGATGCACTCCTCGATGGTGGTGTCGGACGCGGTTCCCAGCACGTCCACCAGGGCGGCGCCGGCCTTGGCTGCGGCTTCCACCTCGATGCGGCCCGCGTCCATGATCTTCATGTCCGCCACGATGGGCTTGCCGGGAAAGAGGCGCTTCAACTCCCGCACCGCGTCCAACCCCTCGCTTTTGATCAACGGCGTCCCCGCCTCGATCCAGTCCACCCCTGCGGGCACGGCCGCTTCAGCCACATTGAGGGCGCGGTGCAGGTCCACAAAATCCAGGGCTAATTGTAAGATGGGAGGCATTTTGGTTTCCTGTTTTGGTTCAAAGTTCAAGGTTCAAGGTTCAAGGTTTGAGGTTTGAGGTTTGATTTCGATTTTGGCGGAGCATACGGTAAGGTTAGGAGTAAAAATTACCAGCCCCAGGGGAAGGTTCCCCCAATAAGGTTCTTAAACTTTAAACCTTGAACTTTGAACTTTTCTTTATTCCAAATCCGCATGTCGGGCCAGCACCTGGCCCCGGTCGTGGGCCAGGCGTTTCTGGTACAGCAGGAGGACCACGGTTTCCAGGAACAGGAACGCGGCCTGTTCAAACAGGCTGCCGGGGCATTGCACCGAAGAGGTTTCCCGGGCCTGGGCGAGTTTGGTGGTGCCGGGGATGATAAGGGGCACTTGAGCTTCCCGGCCGATGGCGGAGTCGGGGTTGACGGTGAGGGCCAGGGTACGGGCCCCCACGGCGTTGGCCCGGCGCAGCACTTCCCGGGGCTGGGCCGTCTCTCCCGAGCCGGACATCACCAAGAGCAAGTCACCGGGCTGGATGCGGGGAGTGATAGTCTCCCCCACCACGTAGACGGATAGCCCCAGGTGCATGAGGCGCATGAGGAAGCCCCGGAGGATAAAGCCCGAACGGCCCACGGCGCAGCCGAAGACCCGGGGCGCGGCTTCAATTTCCCCCATCAAGGTCTCGGCCATCTCCGGGGTGAGCCGGGAGAGGACTCCGGAAAGCTCGTCCCGCATCTGGTCCAAGGCCCGGGAAAATGTGGTATCCATCGGAGACTTAGAAAAAAAAGCCTCCCGGTAAGTCTGCGGAAGGCGCATGGCATTCCCTCCTTTCCGGTCTCAGTCCAACTATTTGGATCCAAGCCACCCTAAAGGTGGAGGGTTTCAAAATTTGAGTATCATAAAATCTGAATAAAAGCCAGAATTCTTATGTGCTAGGGAAAAAATCTTTAACCGAGCCCTAAGCAGGGGAATAAGGATTTGATTCCAAAGGCAACTTATGGAAAAAGCTGGCCATATTCCCAGGCAGCGGGGCGTACTTCGACCTTGAACCTTGGACTTTAACTTCCGGTGAAGTTTCTGATGAGGAGCTTTTGAGTTGCCTTTGCAAAGAATTCCAGGGAAACTATTGCAAGGCTCTTTGAAGGCATTACCTTAGAAAAGCGCCAGCAAGGATAAGAGGCCCACCCCAAGAGAGGTAAAGCGAGATGGGAAGATACGAGGACAGCAAAAAGTGGAGCGGGGAAAAAGGGAAGAAATTCGGGCATGCCGGCCGGGTCAGCGACTCTTACCAGCCGGAGGAGGGGCAGGAGGCTTCCCTGTGCACGGTGTGCAACGCCCTGTACCAGAGCAAGCGCTGGTTTTTTGACGAAAAACAGGCCAGGAAGTTGGCGGGCACGCCTAAAGTCCAGGAGGTCACCTGCCCCACCTGCCGCAAGGTGAAAGATAAGTATGCCGAGGGCATTCTTACTTTGAGCGGGGATTTTTTTAAAGAGCGCAAAGAGGAAATAATCACCCTGCTGAAAAATGAAGCCGCCCGGGTAGGGGGCCGCAGTGTGAATGACCGCATCATCCAGATGACTGAGGAGGGCAAGAACAAGATGGTGGTGGAAACCACCACGGATAAACTGGCCCAACACCTGGGCAAGGCCATCTACCGGGCCTATAAGGGCGAACTGGACTTCAAGTGGTCGGAAATGAATAAGTTCGTCCGGGTGTACTGGTCGCGGTAGAGCCGGTTTTCGATTTTAGGTCTTCGGTTTTCATTGGGCGGGCCGCGGGTCCGCCTTGACATTTTATTTGCTTGAGGCCGCTGATGGTATAAAAACAGACTATCTGGGTCTTTTCAATCCCTTGCATGACAATCCTGAAACATTTATTATTTCTGGCAGGAGAACCAGAACATGGATAAGGTCGAGCAAATGGTCCATGAGATCCAAGCGCTGTCACCGTCTGAATTAGCAGCCTTCCGTAAATGGTTTCATGAATTTGATGCTTCAGAACATGAGGCCTGGGGTAAGTTCGCGGCCCGGCAATTGGAGGAAGCCTATGGAAAAAAGGAACCGGATTATTCCCCCCAATTAATTAAAGAGCCAAATCCAGAATATAAACTATGAAAGAAGGCGATGTCATATTAACCCCCTTGCCCCAAGCAGATGGCAAGGTGAAACCCCGTCCGGCCATTGCACTACGAAAGATGCCGCCTTTGGGGGATTTCCTTATCTGCGGAGTCAGCGCTCAAGTGCACCTTTTAGCGCCGAATTTAGACGAACTTATCACCAGCAATGATGATGATTTTAGTGGGAGCGGCTTGCTGGCCGACTCTCTCATACGGCTGGGATTTTTGGCGGTAATCCCCCGCAAACACATTATACCAAGTTGCGCTCAAAGAGGTAATTTTGAGTTTGTCATTCTGAACGGAGCGAAGCGGAGTGAAGAATCTAGATTCTTCGCTGCGCGCAGAATGACAATTCTACTCGTTTGATCGCAACTCGGTATTATGGGCGCCATTGGGGGTATTTCACCCAATCGTCACCGCCGATTACTTCGGCGCCTAAGCGAATACTTGCTGGCAAGCTATTAATGCTGACTGAATTGGGCTTTGGCTGGCTCCTGAATCCAGCCATCCATACTTGAACATCCTATTTTAACCGGCAAGCGCCCACGACTATAGTTGGGTTGGCCCATCCCAAATTATTTTCCATCGCCGGAACGTTCCTCCACCAGAACCAGGTTCACATGCCGCCTTTTGATGTCCACCGCGGCCACTCTGACCCGCACCTGGTCTCCCAAGTGAAAGATCCGCCGGGTGCGCCGCCCCACCAGCCGCATGCGGGCCTCATCAAACTTGTAATAGTCATTGGGCAGATCCACCAGGCGCACCAGACCCTCGGCAAAGATTTCGTTCAGGGAGACGAAGAAGCCGAAGGCATTGACCCCGGTGATGCGGCCGGTGAACTCCTCCCCCAGCCGATGGGCCAGGCACCGCACCTGCATGCGGGACAGCATCTCCCGTTCGGCCTCGATGGCCTGGCGTTCCCGGTCCGAGAGGTGCCTGGCCATGGCGTCGAGATCCTCGGGGTCCAGGGAGAAAGGCGGCTGCCGGCGCCGCTCCAGGCGGGCCAGCAGCAGGCGGTGCACCTGGAGGTCCGGGCACCGCCGGATGGGGGAAGTGAAGTGGGTGTACCACTCCGTGGCCAGGCCGTAGTGGCCCAGGTTTTCCCCGGCGTAGCGGGCCTGCTTGAGGGAGCGCAGCAGCATGAGCTGCACCATGGGGGCGTACGGAGTTTGGCGCACTTCATCCAGGAAGTTCTTGAGGGCCAGGGGGTGGCGATGGGCCTCCCGGGGAAGGTCAAAGCCCAGGTGCTTTAAAAAAGTGCGGAAGGCTGCAATCTTAACCGGATCGGGGCGTTCGTGGACCCGGAACAAAGACGGCTCCCCCAGATAAGCGGCCACCGCTTCGTTGGCCGCAATCATGAATTCTTCGATGATCTGGTGGGAGACCAGAGAGTCCACCCGGCGCACGTCCACCGGCCAGCCCCGCTCGTCCAGGACCACCTCGGCTTCGGGGATGCTCATGAGGAGGCTGCCCCGCTCACCCCGGCGTTCCCGGAGCAGCAGGCAAAGCTCCGCCATCCAGCCCAGCATCTTTTGCCATGGACGGTATTGGGCCGGCAGCTTTTGGTCTTTTCCGGTGAGCAGGGTATGGACGATCTGGTAGGTGAGGCGGGATTGGTTCCGCACCACGGCCCGGACGAACCGTGAGCCTTTCAGGCTCCCGTGGCGGTTGTAATCCAGGATGGCGCACACCGCCAGGCGGTCCTCGTCGGGAACCAGGCTGCAAAGGTTGGTGGACAACCGTTCCGGCAGCATGTGCACCGCCCGCTGGGGAAAATAGACGCTGCTGCCCCGGCGACGGGCTTCCTCATCCATGGCGGACCCGGGAGTTACGAAAAAGCTGACGTCCGCGATGGCTACGTACAGGGTGTAGGCGCCGCCCCGCTTTTTCAGCACGCAAACCCCGTCGTCGAAGTCCCGGGCGTTTTCCCCGTCAATGGTCACCAGGGGGAGACTCCGCAGGTCCAGGCGGCCGGCCAGGGCTTCCGGGGGGATGCCGGGGACTCTTTCCGCTTCGGCCAACACTTCCTGGGGGAATTTATCCGGGAGGCCGTACTTCAAGACCACCAGCCGTGTCTGGACTTCTGCATCCTCCACCGGTCCGAGGACCTCCAGGATGACCCCCTGGGGATTGAGGTGGTCGGTGGGGTAGCGGGTCACCGCAGCCTGCACCACCATCCCGGGCTCGGCGCCGTTAAGCTGTTCCGGGGGGATGATGAGATTGAGGCGGAGGCGCTCGTCTTCCGGCTCCACGTAGTAGGTGTCCTCGGCCTGGCACAGCAGACCCAGGAGTTCTTTGACCCGGCGCTCCAGGATGCGGATGACCCGGCCTTCCCGGCGGCGGCCCCGGGTGCCTTCGACCCGCACCACCACCCGGTCGCGGTGCCAGGCTTCTTTGAGGTTGCCCGCGGACAGGTAAATGTCTTTGCCTCCCCGTTCCGGGGTGACGAAGCCGAAGCCGTCGGGGTGGACGGACAACTCTCCCACCGCCAGGTTCATGCGCTCGGGGAGGCCGTAGCGCCCGCCTTTCAGGGCCACCAGTTGGCCTTGGGAAACCAGGCTTTCCACCACCTGGGCCATCTGGGGAGCGGCCTCCGCCGCAACCTGGAGTTCCTGCTGCAACTCGGTGAGCAGCAAGGGCCGGGCGGCCCGCTGAAAGGTCCCCAGGATGCGGCCTTCTTCCGAGGGACGTTTTTTTCTTTTTCGTCTCTTGGTACTCATTGTATTAACTGATAACCATTTTCCGGGGATTGTACACGGATTTGAAAGAGAGGTGAGGAAAATTTTCATGAAAATTCGTTCAAGGCTCTGAAGCTGGCGAAGGAGGCGGGCAGATTGAAGCCGGAAGACGAGGCCAAGTCCGTCAAGTACGGGAACATGTACCGGGAGGCCACAACGAGGCGGTGCAGCAGCTTCTCACAAATAAGCGACCGGACCTCTTCGCCATGAAAACCGCCCTGGGCCTGTTCGAGGCCGTGGCCGTCCCTTATCTGACGGGCAGGAAAGAGTAGCTCATGGGGGGTTTCTGGCGATGCTGGCGAAGTTGGGGGTGGAGACGGTCATCGATGTGATCGGGGCCTGGAAGCGGGCCGGGGAACCCACCGACGAGGAAATCCGGGCGCTCTTCATAAAGTATAAGACGGAGGACCTGCTCAAGACCTGAAAAAACGGGGCACGGGAACTTTTCCCGTGCCCCATCGAGGGGGATGGATGCTGGCCGCTTAACCGCCGAGATCAATAAACCTCTTCATGCCGACCTATGGATATTAAAGCCACTTCATCATGGTCGAGAAATTTAATCACCACCCGGAAATCGTAACCCAAGCCGAAGGCATGATGGCCTTTCAGCTTTCCAGAAAGCTTATGAGTGCCGAGAACCGGATGAAACGGGTCGTTGACGAATAACTTCAAAGCTTCTGCCAATTTTTCTTTTAATTCGGGGGTTTTCTTGATGGTCTTTTTATAAGCTCTGGCAAAGCTCTTGTACCAGACCAGTTTAATCACTTTCCAGGTCCTTCATCAAATCGTCCACCGTCCCTGTTTTGGCCAAACCTTTCCTATAAGCGCGCATGGTTTCCCGGGAATCCCGTAAAATCCGTTCCCGTTTTCTTTCAATATGGCGCTGTTTAACGACGTTCAACAGAATCTCCTCATCTTCAAGGGACAAGGAGGCTATCTCGTCCAAGATTCGATCAAGGTGGGATTGAGTAGCTTCCATGGGCCGCCTCCAATGAATACTTAAGGCCATTTTAAACATGCCGGGGGAATTATGCAATTTGAATATCGACGTGAATCGGGGCCTGGAAGCGGGCCGCGACACTATCCCGAATCCACAACCTACTTATTCTCCTGGATTGATTTCAAATATTCCCGTGCCTGGTTATCCCCCATCCCCGCTGCTATTCTTATATCTTTTATTGCTTGTTGATGATTTCGCAATTTTAAATAACATAACCCCCTGTTATAGTAATAAGAGGGTTCTTTGTGTATCTCTATTGCTTTATTAAAATCATTTATTGAATTTTGATAATTTTTTAATTTAAAGTGTGCAAAACCACGGTTGTTATAACAGTCTGCCTCTCTGATTGATTTAGGAAAGTCTTTAGGTAATCCTTCTATGCTTTTTATAGCATTATTGAAGTCATTTATGGCTTGCAGTTAGTTTTGTAATTCTAAATAAACTTCACCACGT
>VGSO01000133.1 GCA_016874945.1 Deltaproteobacteria bacterium | reverse complement strand
GCCTGGAAGGAGCCGAATTAGCGGCAACTTCCAGTTCTGCCAGAGAACAATTCTCCAGGTTGGGCGCAATCCGTCTGGGCACAAATGAAGGAAAACATACTTTTCATAAAAAGTCTAGTTTTTTGTATCCTATTTTTGTCTTTGACCGGAAAAAACTTTTGGCAAACGCTATAATGCCTCAAGTCGAGATTATTCGGCAACCATGTCGACCCTTCTTCTTTTGGACAAACTGGGCTCCAGGGCTGGTCCGCCTAACAGCCGCTGGAGCCCGCCCAAGTCCTACTGGTTGGGATTCGGGACAACGCAGTAGGCTAACTCAGTGCCCTGGTAACACTTTTGATAGTAGGTGCCGCCGTCATTGTAGTAAGTCTGATTGTTCACCGTCACCGGTTGAGCCGAAGCGGACAAATACGCCACCGTCGCGCCCACCGCCAGACCGGCGGCCACCCCGCCATAACCATAGCCCGGCCTGCCGTAGGCATTCCAGTTCTGGTTGACATTCACATTCCGGTTGACATTGGCAGTTCCGGTACGGGATCCAGCATAACCAGCGCCGCCTGCGCCCATGCCAGGGCGGCCGGCTCCGCCAGCCCCGCCAGCGCGGACGCTGCCACCACCGCCGGGACTGCCTCCGCGGAAGCTGCCGCCGCTCATCCCGCCGCCACCAGCACGGGGGCCACCACCGCCGCCGCCTGCACGGACGCCAGCGCCGCCGCCACCAGCACGGGCGCCACCGCCACCACCACCGCCACCTCGGCCACCCCGCTGGGCCTGTGCTTCCAAATATGGCAAGCTAATTAATAATACCGCCAGGAAAATGCTCCCAAGGAAAAATTTCAGTTTTCTCAGCTTCATGACTCCTTTTTTTGTGATAGGCACATCCTGGCGCTTCTATGTTCGTTTATTTGCCCTCCGGGTGGCCCGGACGCAGCGATTGGGAGATGAGCATGCCTACCAGCCAGGCCACCAGGACGGCCACGTAGAACTGGCCCACCACTGCCTCTACCACCGCCAGCATCCTGGCCAGGCCCATCTGGGGGACGATATCGCCGTAGCCCAAGGTGGCGATGGTCACCAGGCTGAAGTAGACCAGGTCGCTCCGAAAAATGTTGTCTGAATCCACCACCGCCGACGAGGGGAACTTGAAACTCGCAGGCTCCCAAATCATTAAAAGTGCGTAAATTTGCGCGAAGATCATGGCGATGAGGAGGTAGGCCATTACCGCAGCAAAGATGGTGTCCAGGTGAATCCGCGGGCTTTGAAAAATAAAAGAGAGGGTAGCGGCGACACAACAAAGGAGCAGTAAGGCGATGGACGCGATCTCCAGCCCGTACCACCAGAGGCGCAGTTCAGAGGCATAGCCTGAAGTGGCCAAAAGAAAGAACAGGACCGCTGCCCCCCACAGACTCCACAGCAGCCCCCTGAGGCGTACTTTTTTGCCGCTGGCCGATAGAGACACCAACAGGGAGTTGAGGAAAAAGAGCTGGGTCAAGATTTTAAAAATGACCCTGTTGACGAGGAGCGGTAAGACAAGCAGGAAGAGAACCGTAAAAATGGTGAGCTGCAGGAAGCGCAATTCTTTGAGATGGGAGGGAATTTTTAAGAACACGAGGCTTCCTCAAATATCTTGATTGTCTGTTAGTTAGGTCCGGTTTACCTACGGACTGACTCCCCTTTTCCGTCATTCAACGGCCTACCTGGGCTTCGCAGGGTGAAGCGGGGCCAGGAGCCGCCCGGTTATTTGCCAGAATGATTGGCCGGGCCGGAAGCCGGGGTTGCTGCTCCCTGCGGGCTGTCTTGCGTTTCCCAGCCGCCGCCGAGAGATTTATAAAGCTGTACTAGAGTGAGAAGCTGATCTCGCTGCACCGTGGCCAGGTCCAGTTGGGCGGAGAAGAGCTGGCGATCGGCGTCCAAGACCGCCAGGTAGGAATCAATGCCGCCCTTGTAGCGCAGGTTGGCCAGTTGGGAGTAATCCTGATAGCTTTTCACCAGGGCCGCTTGCTCCTTTCGAAACTCTCGGAACTCGGCATGGGCGATAAGGCCGTCGGCCACCTCCCGGAAGGCCTGACGGACAGTGAACTGATAGAGAACCAGGGTCTGCTCTTTCAGGGCCTTGGTGGCTTGCAGATTAAAATAATTGCGGCCGCTGGTGAAGATGGGGAGCGTCACGGTGGGGCCGATGCTCCAGATCTTGGCCGGCCCGGTGAACAGGTCGGACAAGGCGAGGCTCTGCCGGCCGAAGAGCCCCGTGAGGCTAATGCGGGGGAAAAACTCGGCCCGGGCGGCGCCGATACGATAGTTGGCCGCCACCAGCACCTCTTCCGCCTGGCGGATGTCCGGCCGCCGTTCCAGAAGATCTGAGGGCAAACCGGCCGGCACGGTGGCCCGTACGACCAGATCGGGGAGCGGTCTCCCCCGGGTGATGGGCTGGGGATTGATTCCCAAAAGGATGCAGATCTGATTTTCCTTCTGGGCGATCTGGCGCCTCAAGTCCGGGATTTTGGCCCCGGCGGTGTGCACCAGGGCATCCACCTGGGCTACATCCTGGCGGGAAACCACGCCCCGCTCGAAGCGCATGACGACCAGGCGGCGGGAGGCCTCGTAGGACTTCAGGGTGGCCTGGGAGATCTCCAACTGCTGGTCCAGGGTGCGAAGCTCGAAATAAGCCTGGGCCACGTCGGCCACCACGGCGGAGAAGACGGCCCGGCGGGCCCACTCGGAGGCGAAGAACTCGGCCCGGGCCGCCTCGGTTAAGCTCCGCAGCCGGCCGAACAGGTCAATCTCCCAGAAGAGGTCGAGATTCAGCTGATTGATATTGCCCGTGGGAGGCGTGGGGCCCAAGGGCGGAAAACTTACCTGGGACAGACGCTGTCGCTGGAAGAGATACGTGCCGCCCACCTGGGGGAGCCACAGCGACCGGCTGACGCCCACCAGGGCCCGAGCCTCGGCCACCCGGGCCGCAGCCAAAAGAACGTTATAGTTTTGCTCCAGGGCGGTTCGGATGAGGCCCTGGAGCTCCCGGTCGTCGAAAATTTCCCACCAGGCAAGGTCAGCCAGGGTGTTGAACCCAGGCTGGGGCTGACCCTGCAGGGACTGGAAGCGGTATTCCTGGGGAACGTCACCCGGAGCGCGGTTGTATTTCGGGGCCAGGGTGCAGCCGGCCAGGAGCAGGACGCCCAAAAGCATGACCAGCCGTCTCATGAGTCCCCTCCTATCTCCCGGCCGGAATTGGGGCTGGGGGCCGGCGTTGCGCCTGAGGGCGTGAGGCGGCGTCCGCGCATCTTCTCCGACAATGTCAAAATGGCGTAGTAGAGCACCGGGATGAAAAACACTCCCAGCACGGTGGCCAGCAGATAGCCAGCAAAGACGGCGGTGCCCAGCGAGTTCCGGGCCAACGCCCCGGCGCCGGTGGCGACCACCAGGGGGATGTTCCCCAAGTTTGATGAAATCGCGGTCATCATGATGGGCCGGAAGCGCAGCCGGGATGCCTCGAAGGCGGCGTCGAACACGGACCGCCCTTCTTCATAGAGCTCTTTGGCATATTCGACAATCAGAATGGCGTTCTTGGCCGACAGGCCGATGAGCATGAGCAGACCTACCTGAACATAGACGTCGTTCACCAGACCCCGCAGCCAGGTTCCTAAAAAGGCGCCAAAGACCCCTAAAGGCACGGCTAAGATAATGGCGAAGGGGATGGTCCAGCTTTCATACTGCGCCGCCAGAAAGAGGAACACGAAGAGCAGGCCCAGGATGAAAATAACCGCCTGGGCTCCGCCGGCCTGCTTCTCCTGGAAAGCGGTGCCGGTCCACTCGTAGCCATAGCCCTGGGGCAGGTCGGTGGCGGCCACCTGTTCCAGGGCGGCCAGGGCCTGGCCGGAACTGTAGCCCGGGGCGGCGGCGCCGTTGATTTCCGCGGTGCGGTACATGTTATATCGCTGGATGAGGTCCGGTCCGGTGGTGGCCGCCATTTTCACCAGGGTATTCAGGGGCACCATGGTGCCGCTGGCGTTGCGCACGTAAATCTGCTTGAGGTTTTCCGGGTTAGCCCGGAACTCGGGTTCGGCCTGGACCATCACCTTATAGGTGCGCCCGAACAGGTTAAAGTCGTTTACCTGCAGGCCCCCCAGATAAATCTGCAGGCTTTCGAAAATCTCATTTATCGGGATCCCCAGGGTCTTGGCCTTATCCCGGTCCAAATCCAGCTCAATCTGCGGCACCGTGGAGCGGAAGCCGGTGAAGAGGCTGATGATCTCCGGACGTTTGGCGGCCGCGTTCATGAAGTTCCGGGTGGTCTGGTCCAATTCCGCCGGGGTGCGGCCGCCCCGGTCCTGCAACTCGAACTGGAAGCCCCCGGCGCTGCCCAACCCGGGGATCGGCGGCGGCAAAAAGACGATGGCCAGGGCTTCCGGATAGGAGTTGAATTCCTGCCGGGACCTGGCCATGATGGCCTGCAGGCTCGTTTCTTTGGAACCTCTCTCTCCCCAGGGTTTAAGAATCACAATCAGGGTGGCATTATTGGAGGTATAGGCGTTGGTCAACACATTGAGGCCCCCAAAGGTGACCACGTTTTTGACGCCCGGCAGACCTTGCAGAAACTTTTCCGCCCGGTTGGTAAGGGCCTCGGTGCGCTCCAGAGAAGCGCCATCCGGCAGATTTAAAGCGGCGTAAAAATAGCCCTGGTCTTCATCCGGCACAAAACTGGTGGGCAGGGCCTTCAAGAGGCCGCCGGCGCCGCCGCAGAATACCAAAAGCAGCAGCAGCATCAGGATGGTCCGACGCAGGACGAGACCCACAGCAATCCCATAGCATCCTGACAGTCGATCGAAGTTCCGGTTGAAGCCGCCGAGAAACCTTCCCAAATACCCACGCGATTCCTTCCGGGGTTTGAGGATCAGGGCGCAGAGGGCCGGGGAAAGGGTTAGGGCCGTGAAGGTGGAGATGAACATGGTTGCGGTCAGGGTCAAGGCGAACTGCCGGTAAAGTTGTCCGGTGATGCCGCCCATGAAGGCCGCGGGCACGAAGACGGCGGCCTGCACCAGGGTGGAGGCCACCAGGGCGCCGGATAGCTGGCCCATGGCGGTTTCCGCCGCCTCTTTGGGTTTCATGCCTTGCCCGATATTTAACTCGATGGCCTCCACCAGGACCACGGAGTCATCCACTACGTTGCCCACAGCCAGCACCAGACCGAACAGGGTGAGGGTATTGATAGAAAAGCCCAGGGGCACAAACAGCGCAAAGGTGCCCAAAAGGGCCACCGGCACTGCGGCCATGGGTATAACCGTCGGGCGGAAGCTTCCCAGAAAAATAAAAATGACCAGGAGAACCAGGGCAATGGCCTCAAAGAGGTTTTCCAGCACCTCTTTAATGCCGACGCGCACAAAGGTGGTGTTATCAAAGGATATCTGGTAAGCGAGGCCCGGGGGGAAATCGGCCTTGAGCTGTTCCAGCAGGGCGTAAAGCTTATTGGCGGTATCAATGGCGTTGGCGCCGGGAAGTTGGTACACGACGACGAGCGTGGCCGGCACGCCGTTTAAGCGGCCATAGCTGGTGTAGGTCTTGGCGGCCAACTCGGTTCGGGCCATGTCCTTCACCCGCAATATGGAGCCGTCCGTCAGGGAGCGAATCACCATGTTCTCAAATTCTTCTTGCTTGGTGAGACGCCCCTTTACCTTGACGGCATACTGGAATTCCACCCCGGCCTTAGCGGGTGGCTGTCCCAGGGCTCCGGCCGGCGCCAGCACATTCTGCTCTTTAATGACCTGGGCCATGTCGCTGGCCGTCAAACCTTGCTTGGTAAGCCGGTCGGGCCGCACCCACAGCCGCATGGCATAGTCCCGCTGGCCCACGATCATGGTGCTGCCTACCCCAGAGGTTCGGGCGATGGCGTCCACCAGGTTGATGGAGGCGTAGTTGCTCAGGTAGGTGTCGTCAAAAGTTCCATCCGGCGAATACAGGCTCACCACCAGCAGCATGTCCGGAGATTTCTTCTTGATAGAGATGCCGGCGGACACCGCTTCGGAAGGCAGCTTGGGCGTAGCCTTGTTGACCCGGTTATTGATATCCACGTTGGCCAGGTCGAGATCGGTCCCCACCGTGAAGGTGCAAAGCAGGAGATAGCGCCCGTCATTGCTGCTTTTGGAGGAGAAGTAGATCATATTCTCGGCGCCGTTGACTTCTGGTTCCACTACCGAGGCGACGGACTTCTCCACTTCCTCGGCGTTGGCGCCGGGGTAATTAATCTCCACTTCCACCGTGGGCGGGGTGATCTGGGGATACTGGGCCACGGGCAGGCTCGGAATGCACAAGGCCCCGGCGATCATGATCACCAGGGACAGGACGATGGCGAAGATGGGGCGGTTGATAAAAAATTTGGCCATGTCCTATCCTGCTTTCTTTTCCTCGGTTACGGGCTTATCGGCGGGATTGACCACCATGCCGGGACGGACCTTCTGGAGGCCTTCAACTACCAGGCGCTCACCCGCCTTTATCCCTTCCTTGACGACCACCAGGTTCTGGTAACGCTCTCCCAGGGTGACGGTTCGGAGCGCCACCTTGTTATCCGGCAAGACGACATAGACAACGGTGACCCCTTGCTGCTCCGTAACCGCCTTCTGGGGCGCCAGGAGGGCGTCAGGCCTTTCCTCCAGGGACACCCGGATGCGCCCGAACAGCCCGGGGCGCAGCAGTTTGTCGGGATTGGGGAAATTTACGTAGACTTTCAAAGTGCCGGTGGTGAGGTCCAGGGCCCGGTCCACGAAACTGACCTTGCCTTTATACGGGTATATGGAGTTGTCGGCCAAGATCAATTCAAAAGGTTCGTCAGCCCCATTGGATGCTTTTTGTTTGCCCTCGGGATACTTTTTAATTAGTGAGAGATAATCGGATTCGCTGAGGCTGAAGACGGCCCGCATGGGATCCCAGGAGGACAGGGTGGTCAGGAGGGTTTTATCCTTGGTGACCAGATTGCCCACCGACACTTCTTCTCTGCCGATGGTGCCGGTGATGGGGGCGCGGATCTCGGTGAATTTCAGGTCCAGTTCAGCCTTGGCCACCGCCGCCCTGCCTTTCTCGATGGAGGCCCGGTTATACTCCGCTTCCGCCTCGGCTTTGTCCAGATCCTGTTTGGGGGCGGCGTCCGCGGCCACCAGGGGTTTCAAGCGCTCCACGTCTTTTATGGCTTTGCCCAGAGCCGCTTGGGCTTGGGCCAGTTGCCCCCGGGCGTCTTGGAGCGCCGCCTTATAGGGCCGCTGGTCGATGAGGAAAAGCAACTGTCCGGCTTTAACCGTGCTGCCTTCTTTGAACGAAATCTTCTCCAGGAACCCCTCCACCCGGGCCCTGATCTCCACGGTTTCCCGGGCCTCAGTGCGGGCCACGTATTCCACGTAGATGGGCACCGTCTTCTGCTCTACCTTCGCCACCAGAACCGCGGGGGGCGGGGGACCCGCCTTCTTCTCTCCGCCTTTTTCCCCGCAGCCGCAGGCCGCGATCAGAATCAGGCCCAGGACCAGGCCGGGCAGATGAAGTTGCCCCGAAGACTTTCGGTATGGAGTTGCCGGTCGGTTCATGCAAACCCCTTTCACAGGCAAGAAACGAAGATAAATAAAATCAAAGAAATATT